>NZ_JAMOKH010000050.1:0-42161 GCF_023656585.1 Bacteroides sp. B1-V-101
GAACGATAGAAATCGCCAAGAAGTTCAAGCTGATAAGGACTAAAGGTCATGTCACTCTTTTTCATCTTTTATTCATTTTAGTTGATACTTATAGTAGTCAACCAAATCCAGGGTAAGACAATGTAAGGGAGATATGCTAAGGACATAAGTGTCACAACATACAAATGATAGGTAAAGTAAAATCAATACAGCTGTAGTCTGTAGCAGAAAGAATGATGAGAGACAACTTAAAAAAGGATGAGAGATACACTGTTTGGGAGCATATTATGGGATAAAACGATGAGAGACACCCTGCTCCGAAGGTATCTCTCATTCATTATTCATCTAGTTATCTGATCTTTACAGAAAGACAGTGAGACCGTGAGACTAAAATCTTTTTTTTATTTCTTGGGAGCGAGCAGATTATTCCTTATCTACAGAAAATTTAAAGATACACTGACTCATGTATTTTTCTCCCGGGCGAAGCACAGCCGAAGGCCATTCCGGTTTGTTCGGAGTATCCGGATACTTCTGAGTTTCAAGACATACGGAAGCACGCTGATTATATGTGATACCTTTCTTTCCTGTCAGAGAACCATCCAGAAAGTTGCCGGCATATACCTGAACACCCGGTTCGTTGGTATATACATCCAGTACGATACCCGTTTTGGGAGATTCGAGTGAAGCACATTTACGGGAAATATCCCCTTTGGCATTCAATACCCAGTTATGGTCATAACCATTTCCATTCTTCAATTGTACAAAATCGTAATCGTTAATGCGTGCCCCTACCGGAGTCGGAGTGCGGAAATCCATCGGAGTACCTTCTACCGGAACAATCTCGCCGGTTGTCATGAATGTGCTGTCTACCGGAGTATAATAATCGGCATCCACCATCAACAAGTGGTCTGCATTGCTTGCTGCATCACCATCGAGATTAAAATAAGAGTGATTGGTCATATTTACGATAGTCGGCTTATCCGTTTCTGCTTCATAGCGGATATCAATTGCATTATCGTCTGTCAGTTTCATCAGGACTTTACAGGTAATGTTACCCGGGAAACCTTCTTCGCCATCCGCAGCGACATAAGTCAGTTCCACTTCTTGCGGATTCGGTTGCACAGCGTCAAACACACGATACTGGAATCCATTGGGACCGCCATGCAGGCAATGACCGTAATTATTCTGAGGCAACTGATATTCAATGCTGTCCAATGTGAATCGACCTTGATTGATACGGTTTGCGTAACGACCGATGCTGGCACCAAAATCAGAAGGTTTGCTGATATAATCCTGAATAGAATCGAAACCTAAAACTACATCCTGCATCTTACCGTCTTTATCGGGGACCATCACAGAAACAATGCGTCCACCAAAATTCGTCACACAAACTTCCATGTTGTTCTTGTTACGAAGGGTGTACAGATCGGTTTTCTTACCACCTACTTCAGTCTGGAAGTTAGTTTTTAACAGGCCGGAGTCGGTTGGTTGCTCGGCTTTCGGGGTACAAGCAGCTACAAAAAGGGCAGAAACAGCCCATAATGCTAAATTCTTCATGGTTGATATAAGTATTATTATAAATTAGTTCAACGAACATCTTTTATTTAGATTGCAAAATTGGCGAAATTCTGATAGTTTGGAGGCAACATTCTTTCCAAATAATAGCACAAATCAGTCATTTCGCCAATGATGCAATCATAAACACTTATATCTTTCTAAATCAAAATGATTTATCTTATAGCAAATGCAAGTAAACTGATTCCATCACCAGTTACTCCTTTGTATTCGGGAAAGCCGATATTCTCAACCGGGCCGCTCCCATCGGAATCAATGTAATCTCTTCTTTAGCGCCTTTCACCGCATCTTCTTCGGGCAATACACCGCAAAGTCCGGTTTCGTCAATCTGCCATTCGGGGATCATCCGGCCGGTAGCTTTCACTTCCAAAGGCACATTGGCCACCGTGAACGGGAAGTTATCAGCAGGCCAGGACTTACGAACGACTTTGAAGTTCTTCAAAGGCTCTTTCTTATCCAATACCAACGAATAGTTCCAGGGACTGTTAGCATAAATCTCAGTGGTAGGCCACTTCTTCGGGTCGGCACCTTTCTGCCATTTGGAGTCACCGATAGCCGTTTCACGACTGTCTTTTTCTATATATTTCTCGTCAATCTTCAGAGATAAAGTCAACGGACCATAATCCACACTTACACTGTTCTTATTGACTTGCCACGTACGCATGGACAAAGACATCGGAAGAATCATTTCTACTTTATCACCATCCGCCCATTCGCGTTCGATACAAAGGTATTTACCGGATACGGGTTTCACACTGATCTTCTTTCCGTTGACACGCACTTCGGCTCCTTCAGTCCATGAAGGAATGCGGAGGTAGAACGGAAAATCGACCTTTTCATCGGTAGAAACGGTGAATTTGATGCCTTCTTCAAAAGGATAGTTAGTCTCTTCGTGAAGGACGATTTCTTTTCCATTACCCACTTTGATCTTTGCTTTGCAAGCAGCATAGATGGCGGCAGCAATACCGTTGTCGGGAGTTGCCAATATCAGATGTTCCGAGAAATAAGGCCAGCCTTGTGCATGGTTATGCTGACAGCAACGGCTGCTGAACGGATTCATGGAAAGGAACGGACCACGGTTGTCAATACCCGGATGATGGTTCTTTGAGTCACTGACAGTATGATTCGGACAAGTGATGTAGCGCAAAGCCTTGAAGTCCGGCATCACAGCGGCAGGATAAGAGTTGAAAGCTACTTCTTCGCAATGCTCAGCCCACATCGGGTCACCTGTCATGCAGAGCATGATTTCATCGGAAGCCATCTGTTCCACCAATCCGCAGGTTTCCACTCCCTGACGAGGATCGATATATCCCAGACGGGCATTCTCGTCGGCACCGAACATACCGCCCGGAACCTGGCCAAAAGTACGACGGATCAAATGATGTACATTATAAGAGGCTTTGAGCATAGCGGAATCTCCGGTCTGCATATAATAAGTGGCAGGTTCGCGGAAACACTGGGCGATGTTCACATTGTGCCAGTTGGGCAGGGAGGTTGATTTTGTCCAGTCGGCTGTGTTGCGGTGAATCTTCTTGGCAAGGTCCAGCAGGAAGGCATCTCCGGTATGATTATAAAGCCAATAGATACTGATGATGTTGTCACCGCCACGGCTGTTTTCCCAATAGTCTTCCAGAAGCTTATCGTCGGGGACAGTCATCTGCCATTTGAAGTAGTTCGTCATCAGGTCAATAACCCGTTGATCCTGAGAATATTCATAATAAGATTGCAGACACCAGAGCATGATCATCTGTGCCCACAATTCACGTTTGCCGTTCCGTTCGTTGACAGGGCCGAAGTATCCATCGGGCTGGCAACTGGCAAATACACCTTCAATCCATGTTTTTGTTTCTGCAATCATCTTCGGGTCATTCAGGATATAGGCAAGGTTGCCATAACCTTTCAGCCAGTAAGGTACTTCTTCCCAGCCATGATCACCACCGGTTGTCAGCCAGGCGTTATTATCTTTCTCCAGCCAGGCACTGATTTCTCCCAGATGTCCGGTCAACCCATCGCGTTGCAGTTCGAGGTACTTCTTTACCCAGCCTTCCGGCTGGATGCTGCCGACAGGCAGCTTAATAAAGTTCAACGGACGAAGCGGGGCCCGATAGCTCACATAATTCACATTCGTCGATTCTGTGTAGGGGCGGTCCATCACCCTTACAGACTCACCGGCAGTACGTGTGGTAAAAGCTGCTGTCAGTAACCCGACAGTCAGCAGCGTACCCGCAACACCTATTTTAAAAGATCGTTTCTGTTTCATTTTGAATATTTTTTTGGAGATACTACCGACTTTTTAGTCAGCCTTGTTTTAATTCGGTTTATTTATAATTATAAATCAATTCTCCGCCTTTTATCAGTTCATTGTGAGATATACGGTAGTCAGCAATCTTTTTCCCATTGAAATGGATGCTTTTGATCGGTGCGTCTTTCTTTTTCCGTCCTTCTGTCTGAATAGTAAGTACGTTTCCATTCGTCAACCGCAACAGTACCCTGTCGAAAAGCGGAGAGGTCAGATCATAGTATTCATCTCCCACAAGCAGAGGGTAGAAACCCATTGCCCCGAACACGTACCAGGCGCTCATCGTACCGTCATCTTCGTCCATTTCGGGACTATACCCTTCGGGGGCATTCTTGAATGCTTTACCCAGATAAGGAGTCTTAAATTCCGAATTGCCTCCATATTTATGGATCATCGGTTCGGTCATCAGACTGCGCACTATCTGCTGGGTTTTCTCCGGTGCCCCAAGTCGGTTGAACAGGTAAGGAACATGGATATCCGGTTCGTTTCCCTGATTATAAAGGTGATGGTCGAAGAAATAGGTAAGTTGCAAACGAAGAGAGTCCTGCCCTACCCATTCTATCATTTTATCAATGTATTGTGGAGCCGCCCATCGGTATTGCCAACGGGTTCCCTGATAGAGTCCGTTGTTCTTCATCACTTCAAAAGCGGGAGTCACATTCATAAATTCCTTTTTCCATGTTTCTTCAAAAAGAGAGACCGAACGTTGCCGGTATTGTTCGGAATCCGCCTTTTCACCGATGATTTCCGCTATCCTTGCCATTGCCCACAAGTCATATGCCGATTCCATCTTCTGGTCGGGCGAACGCATGGGCAGCCGCTCCATTTCCTGCTTCATACCAGCGTATCCTTTACGGAAATCAAGGTTGGTAATTCCTTTCCGGTAAGCGTCCAGCAAGAGAATCACAGCATGTTCCGTACGTACTGTCGGGGTAGACTCGAATCCGGTGGACCAGTCTTTCTTTCCCGTTGCATACAGATGAATCAGGGAAGTCGCCATATCCCGCATCTTCGCAGGTTCGGTCAGTACCAACAAAGGAAATTTAGTGCGGAAGGTATCCCATAACGACCAGTTACTGTAATATCGGAAGTCTTCTGAGATATACACTTTTCCATCCGTACCCAGATAAGCTCCGTCCGGAGAACTGACATCCGCCGGACTCAGGTAAGTACGATACAGGGAAGTATAGAAAATGACCCTGTCATCTTTCTTGCCTCCTTTGACGTCGATAGCTGACAATTGTTTTTCCCACTGATCAGCGGTCCGGGATTTCACTTCTTCGAAGTCCATCTTTTCCCAACGGGCACATTCCCAGCTCGCCAGTTCGGAACTTAACGCAGACAGTCCGATACGGACTTCCACCGAACGTACCTTTTTGCCAAAGGTAAGGCAGGCAGTCGTCTCTTTCTGTTCTTCCAACTGGAAAGGATGGCTGGTATTTAAGGAGAAATAGAGTTTGTAGCGTCCATGTCCGCAGACGTTCTTTGCCTGTACATAGCCTTCGATGCAAGTTTCCGATATACGTTTATAATGGCAGGTAGCTACGTCTTCAAACGTAGAGGCGAAGTCTATCCAAAGGGCAGCGGAAAGGCTTCGGGGAAATTTATAGCGTTCCACCGCCATGGCGTTGGTCGCTGTCAATTCAGTTTTGATACCATTGGTAAAAGCTGTCGAGTAATATCCGGGAGTTGCTTTCTCGCGGGACTTTTTAATATGCAATTCCTGTGAAGGAGCTACCGGACGAATGCGCAGGTTTCCTCCTCCGCCGCTACATCCCACTCCGGAAAGGCGGTTGACAGAGATACCGGAGACTTTCGTCACTGCATAATCATAACCGGCATGGCTACGCGGATCATTATCCGGACACACACAAACCATTCCGAAAGGAGCGGCAGCGCCCGGAGCTACCTGTCCGTTATCACCGGAAGTACCGATAAACAAGTTGACATACTTTGTATTTTGTGCAACTGACGGTGTCATGATAGATAATACGACTAAAAGAAGGGCATACCATCTGCTTCGGTTGTTTTTCATGCTTCTAAAATAGTATCTGGACTGATTAAAAAGTTGGTAGTATCTCCAATCTCCTCCTTCGGGAAGGAGGAGATTGGAGATAGCACCGACTTCTTAGTCACCCCTGGGTTAACTAATGATATAACTTATCTTTAATTCTTGTTTACAGAGAACTTAAAGATACACTGACTCATATATTTCTCGCCCGGACGAAGTACTGCCGAAGGCCATTCCGGTTTGTTCGGAGTATCGGGATACTTCTGAGTTTCGAGACATACGGAAGCACGCTGGTTGTAAGTGATACCTTTCTTTCCGGTCAACGAACCATCCAGGAAGTTTCCTGCATATACCTGAATACCCGGTTCGTTAGTATATACATCGAGTACGATACCAGTCAGCGGTGATTCGAGAGTAGCACACTTACGGGTAATGTCGCCCTTGGTATTCAATACCCAGTTATGATCGTAACCGTTACCATTCTTCAACTGTACGAAATCGTAGTCATTGATACGTGCGCCTACCGGAGTCGGAGTGCGGAAGTCCATCGGAGTTCCTTCAACCGGAGCGATCTCGCCTGTAGTCATGAAGGTACTGTCTACCGGAGTATAATAGTCAGCATCAATTGTCAGCAGATGCGCCTCATTACGGGCTGCGTCTCCGTCAAGATTGAAGTAAGAGTGGTTAGTCATATTCACAATGGTCGGCTTGTCAGTTTCCGCTTCGTAACGGATATCGATCGCATTATCGTCTGTCAGCTTCATCAACACTTTACAAGTGATATTTCCCGGGAAACCTTCTTCGCCATCTTCTGCCATGTAAGTCAATTCCAGTTCTTGCGGATTCGGCTGAACGGCATCAAACACACGGTACTGGAATCCTTGCGGACCGCCATGCAGGCAGTGACCGTAATTATTCTGAGGCAACTGATACTCAGTACCGTCCAAAGTAAATCGACCTTGGTTGATACGGTTAGCATAACGGCCGATGCTTGCTCCGAAGTCCGAAGGCTTGCTGACATAATCCTGAATCGAATCGAAGCCGAGCACTACATCACGCATCTGTCCGTCCTTGTCGGGTACCATCACTGAAACAATACGACCACCGAAGTTCGTTACACAAACTTCCATGTTGTTCTTGTTGCGCAAGGTATACAAATCTGTTTTCTTTCCATCCACTTCCATCTGGAAGTTACTTTGCAATAAACCGGAATCCGTTGTTTTCTCGGCTTTCGGTGTACAAGCTGCCATTAAGAGGGCGGCAACTGCCCATACACATAACTTTTTCATGGTATTCTATTAATTGATACTATTCAATAAATCTACTTTGCCTTCGTTGACCAACTTAAGAATCAGTTCTCCGAAAAGCGTATTCTGCCAGGCAAACCAGGCACGGGTGAAGTTCTTCGGATCGTCTTTGTGGAAAGATTCGTGCATAAAGCCTGTTCCGGCATCGGTATCCATCAGCATTTTGATACAGGTTTTGATTTCCGCATCATCCTTGCTGGTGAAGGCTTTCATCATGATACTCATCGGCCACACCATATCATAACCGATATGCGGTCCGCCGATACCTTCGCCTGCCTTGCCTTTGAAGAAGTAAGGATTGTCTTCGCTCCACACGAATTTACGGGTATTCTGATAGATAGGATCGTTTACATCTACATCACCCAGATAAGGCATGGCAAGCAGGCTCGGTACATTGGCATCATCCATCAGGAAGTGATTTCCGAAGCCGTCTACCTCAAAAGCATAGATTTTACCATATTTCGGGTGGTTGTATACCGCATATTTCTTCAATGCTGTCTCTACTTCCTTTGCCAGGTCTTTGCATTCCTTAGCCAAAGCAGTCTTCTTATTTACCTTATCAAGTATTTCGGCTGCTTTGCGCAATGAAGATACGGCAAAGAAATTGGAAGGTACCAGATATTGAAGAGTCGTCGCATCATCCGAAGGACGGAAGCAGGAGACGATCAAACCTACCGGTTTCACAGGTGCTCCGAGTCCGTCATTATTCAATGTATCCAATGCACGTTCTGTCTTACGCTGGAATTTATACGGGGCAACTCCGTCTTTGCGTTGTTGTTCCTTGAATGTTTTCAGCACATTGGTGATAGCCTGAATCCATTCTTCTGAGAAGATGCTGGCATCTCCGGTTGTTTTCCAGTAGTGATAAGCCAGACGCAGCGGGTAGCAAAGTGAATCGATTTCCCATTTACGTTCGTGCAGTTCCGGCTTCATATCGGTCAGGTCACTCATCCAGTGATTGTCTTCAACGGCACCGTCATTAAATGCGTTTGCATACGGATCGATATTGATACATTTGAACTGGCGGAGGATAACACCTGCCAGCATCTCTTTCAGTTCGGGATCGGAGTTTGCCAACTGCACATACGGCCATACCTGCGCACCCGAATCACGAAGCCACATTGCGTGAATGTCGCCCGTATAAACGAATGTGTCCGGTTTGCCATCCGCGCCTTTGCGGAAGTGTACGGTAGTGTCGATGGTATTGGGGAAACAGTTTGCGAACATCCATGCCAGTTTCTCGTTTTTCAGAAGTTTCTGCACACGGATGATTTCCTTTTCTACCGCATTCGAACGGAAAAGACGTTTGGAAACTTCCGGACGATTGTCTTTCTGAATAGCGTCCGTCACACATACATGCATTCCGGACATCGTATTTGCAGCCTGCATCTGACCGCCACAAAGGAGCATGCCTGCCAGCATACCCGCACTGATATATTTTACTTGCTTCTTCATAAATTACTTTTTCTTTTTAAATTCGTTGGAGAAAGAATAAGGGAAATCGGTTTCTTTGGTACCACGCTGCTCATTGGGTTTGGAATCCATCTTGAAAGTGATGGAAGCACCGTTCATAAGGTCCTCGTGAGTCACGTAGTTCTTTGTATGGTCTTTGCCGTTCAAGGTCATGGAAGAGATATAACGTTTGTCGTCTCCGTTATTTGGAGCGGAGATGGTTACTGTCTTTCCATTTTCAAGATGCAGCTTCATCTGTTTGAAGTAAGGAGTACCGAGAATATACTCATCCGTACCCGGACATACCGGATAGAAGCCCATGGCAGAGAACACATACCACGCAGAAGTCTGGCCGTTGTCCTCATCACCACAATAACCGTCGGGAGCAGGAGTATAAAGCTTATCCATCACTTCACGAATCCAGTGCTGCGCTTTCCACGGCTGACCGGAGTAGTTGTACATATACAGCATATGCTGGATAGGCTGGTTACCGTGTGCATAGTTACCCATATTCATAATCTGCATCTCACGGATTTCGTGGATGACACCGCCATAATAGCTGTCGTCAAAGACAGGAGGCAGGATAAATACAGAGTCCATCATCTGGTTGAAGCCGTCTTTTCCGCCCATCAGGTCGATCAATCCCTGAGGATCATGGAATACGGACCAGGTATAATGCCAGCTGTTTCCTTCGGTGAAAGCGTCTCCCCACTTCAACGGGTTGAACGGAGACTGGAATTTGCCATCCTCATTCTTGCCGCGCATCAGTTTATGTTCGGGATCATACAGATTCTTATAGTTCATGGCTCTCTTTGCAAAGATCTCAATTTCCTTTTTAGGCTTGTTCAAGGCCTTACCCAGCTGATAGATACACCAGTCATTGTATGCATACTCCAGTGTGCGGGCTGCATTTTCATTGATGCCTACGTTGTAAGGAACATAACCGAGCTTATTGTAGTAGTCATAGCCCAGACGTCCGGTAGAAGAAACCTGCGGATGTACCGCATTAGCTCCGTGCTTTACAGCTTCCCAAAGGGTTTCGATATCATATCCTTTCAGACCTTTCAGGTAAGCATCTGCAACTACCGAAGCCGAATTGTTGCCAACCATACAGCCTCTGTGTCCCGGGCTTGCCCATTCCGGCAGGAAGCCGCTTTCTTTGTAGGTATTTACCAATCCTTCCTGCATCTTCATGTTCATAGACGGATACATCAGGTTCAGGAAAGGGAAAAGACAACGGAAAGTATCCCAAAAACCGGTATCGGTAAACATATAGCCGGGAAGTATTTCACCATTATAAGGACTGTAGTGAACGATATCTCCTTTCGCGTCTATTTCGTAGAAACTTCTGGGGAAAAGTACCGAACGATACAGGCAGGAGTAGAAAGTACGCAAATGGTCGATATCATCATCTTCCACTTCGATACGTCCCAAAACGTCGTTCCATACCTTACGGCCTTTTGCCGCAATCTGGTCTATGTTATCTTTGCCCAACTCTTTCAAGTTCAGTTCCGCCTGTTCGGGGCTGATGAAAGAAGAAGCTACACGTACATTTACCTGTTCGCCTTTACGGGTTTTAAAGCCGATCAATGCGCCGGCATGCTTATCGTTGGCTTCCAGTTTATTGGTATCGATGTTACCATTGGCAACAGCTGCCGTATAAGTAAAAGGCTTGTCAAACTCCAGTACGAAGTAATTCTTGAAGTTTGCAGGAACACCGCCGCTGTTCTTGGTCGTATAACCGATAATCTTGTTTTCCGAAGGGATGACTTTCACAAACGAACCGTTGTCGAAAGCATCTACAACCACATAAGAGTGATCGTTCTCAGGGAAAGTGAAGCGGAATGCTGCCGCTCTTTCTGTCGGAGCAATCTCGGTTACTACATCATGGTCGGCAAGGTATACTTTGTAATAGTAAGGAGTAGCCGTTTCTGCTTTATGCGAGAACCAGCTGGCACGCTGATCCTGATCGAAAACGGCTTTACCGGTAATCGGCATGATGGAGAACTGACCGTAATCATTGATCCAGGGGCTGGGCTGGTGGGTTTGTTTAAAACCTCTGATTTTATCGGCATCATAGGTATATGCCCAGCCATCCCCCATTTTTCCGGTCTGGGGAACCCAAAAGTTCATTCCCCAGGGAAGGGCGATAGCGGGATAAGTGTTTCCGGTAGATAAGGCGTGCTTGGACTGAGTACCTACCAGCGGACTGACATAGTCCACTGGTCCGGTAATCGTTTTAGCATCCATATTCCACGCACTAAATAAAGTAAAAGCTAATAGAGCGAGTTTTTTCATGGTGTTCTTGTTTTATTTAGTTAGTTTTTCTTCAAGCATCTTTATAAAATAGCCGCCAACTACGGAACGCGCCTGGAAACCTCTCTGAATCGGATTGTCCGTAAATACCCAGTCGGACATCGGAACGCGGGTAGTCGTTTCATCCATAAACAGATATACCGGTTCAATAAACTTCTCGAAAGTAGCTTTGTCCTGTGCCATGGTAGCTGTCCACATGATCCAGTCAGTCTTGGTATAAGTTTCACGGTTATCCAGCGGAAGGCCGTATTTATTTTGCTTCGTAAGATAATAAGCAATTTCTGTCTCAGCAACTTTTTCCGGGAAAATCTGTAGTTTCAGCAATTTGTCCCACACCAGATTATACTTCTGGCTCCAGGTTCCCGGTTTGTCGAATGTCAGACGGTAGTGGTCGCCGTCATCCGCCATCTTCACCCATTCGGCAGCCATTTCTTTCGCCTTCTTCGTGTACTTTTCAGCAACGTCTTTTTTGCCCAGCATATCTGCCATGTAGCCGTAAGAAGCAATACCCATGATAGCCTTGATAGAAAGATTGGCATTGTGCGCAAAGTGTCCGGCAAAGTCATCCGTACAAAGTTGGTTCTCCGGATCAAGACCGTACTCAACCAGATAATCCGTCCAGGTTGTCAGAGTTTCCCAATGCTTTTGTGCGTAGTCGGCATTTCCTTCTACAGCAGCAATCGCTGCAGCAAGGACTACCATATTGCCGGATTCTTCGATCGGCATATCGCCTCCGTAAGTCTGGCCGTTAGCCAGCGGATATGTACCTACGTCGTGAGCAGCAAACGGTTTGGTCCATTTTCCGCTTTCACTATAATAGAAGATATGGTTCATGGTAGCTTTGACCAGTTCCGGATTGTAAAGCAGAAGCAACGGAGCTCCCGGATAAGTCAGATCGACTGTTCCGATGGAACCATTACTGAAATTTTCTTTGGAAAGGAATACCAGGTCACCATTCGGAGCTTGTACCAGTTTATGGGCAGCTAATGCCTGACGATAAGCCAGAGCGCAAAGTTCGGCATACTTGCGTCCGCCGGCCGCTTCGGCCTCTGTCATCAGTTTATTATCGAAAGCTGCACAATTTTTCATTTGAGTCTTGTATTCCTGTTCTGCTTTCTGGAATTGCGATACGATTGTTTCACTGCCTGTACGATTCCAGTAAGGACGGAGGTTTTCACCAAAGTACTGGATAGAGTAAATATCATCGTAACCGATCAGCAGGTGTCCGTTCGCTTTCTTTGTTTCACCCAGTGAGCGAACCAGCGCCAGTTTGTCATAACCATTGGTGGTAGGAGCTTCCAGCTTGTTCTCTGTAAAGCTTTGGCGAAGTTTCTTTCCGTCACCGATAGCATAAGTGCTGTTCTCTTTTTCAGCAGCCAGGTAGAAGTGTCCCCAGTCAATACGTACATCGTCACCTTTCTTTTTCAGGATGTCCTGATTACGGCTGCCGGTGCGCAGGAACAACAGATCACCGTCAGTAAAGCTGTCGGCTACGGATTCCTGATGAGGCAGATCGAGTGCCCATTGAGGAGCAGCTTCAAAATAGAGTTCAACTTGGTGCGCCTGTCCGTCGTTAGAAATGACTTCATAAGAAATATAGTTGACAGGGCGTGCCATCAAGTCCAGGTTATCCATAAACAGGGGTGCCGTAAATGTCAAATTCAAGTCTACCGGACCACAAGTGAAGTTATAATAAGTCTGCATAGGTTGAACATCGGCAGAAGTCTGCTGTGCAGTCTGATTGAAGTAACGGTTATTATCCAATTCTACCAGCAAACCAAAATCCAGCAAGCCATTTGCTCCACGGTTGTGACAATAAGCGGCAATCAAGTTTTCTCCCTTTTTCAGGGACGCTACCACTTCTTCCGACAACTTCACCTGTACGTGCTTCTTACAAGCGTTTCCTGTGTCTACCACCTTCACTCCGTTGATATAAATAATCACATCATCATCATGAGAATATTCCAGATATACATTCTTACCAGTCAAGTCTTCCTGAATATCAGCGACACGACGTACCCAGATAAATTCTTCACCCCACTGGGTCTTGGCTACATGTTCGTTCTCCATGGTTCCGAAGGCACCTTCACCTTCTTTCCAGGCAGCATCATTGAAGCCGACATTTTGCCATCCGTCGGCAGGTTGCTGAATTGTATATTTTCCTGTCCAGTTACCTTGTTCCGAAGTTTTCACCAAAGGTCTCAATTCCAGTTCTTCCGTTCCCATAAAGCGGTAAGTCTGTCCGTCGACTTTAGCCACACCGATTAAAGGGAAATCTTTACCGGTCCAGTGTTTCACCGAACCATCATATAAATTGTCCGTGAAAGACCAGGCACTGGTGTACGGGTCTATGCTCACCAGCGGATAAGCCGGAGCACGCAACTCGCTCTTCACATGCTGTTCCATCTGGGTCCCACAGCTACAAAGTACAGAGGCTGCTCCCAGCAACAGCGTCATCAGTTGTTGTTTCATAATTTAATTACCTGTTTTATTTTATCTATTTACCATTCTATTGACACATTCACACCGGCAGGATCGTTCTCGAAACTCAACAGAAGAGTTTTGGATGATTCATCCCATTCCGGTTGTTCCTCTTTTCCATTCACACGTATTTTCTCTGGTTTACGAGGCAAGAGGACTCTTGATACATTCGTTGTATTTATCGGACTTTTGGCTACAAAGGAGTAACTTTGTTTGCCCACTTTCTCATCATAGATACGAGAAGCTCCACAGAGTACTTTTGCTTTTATTTTATTGGATACTTTATTCAGATCATAAAGATACCCCTGTTCACCCGGTTGGATTTGTTTGGAAGTCAGTACCGGCAGATCTTTGTCGAACAGGTCGATATATAATCCGGATAACGTCAGTGGCTCTTTGGAAACGCTTTCGTCCATGACAGCAGCAATGGTATATGGGCCACGTTCTACAATGAAGCTGTTCTTGGTTTCTATCTCTATCCCTTGCTTTTCCTGATAAGCAGATGCGATCGTTTCAAAATATTTCTGATCGTTTCCGGCTTTCAAAACAAAATGTTTGGGGTCTTCACGCATCACAATCACCGTTCCTTTACCATAGTGGTAAGTTCCTTCACCCGGATTACGGGACAGATTCATCTTCTCGAACAGGTGTTCCGAAGGCGCTTTATATCCATTTCCTTCTGTATTCCACCATTCCAGTACCGTTTGGTAAGGGTCGATATCTTCTCCACAATAGATAAGTACTCCGCCTTTCTTCACCCAATCAGCCAGATAGTTGTGATATTCCGGTTTCATCGGTTTCATGTTTGAATAAGACATGACAAGTATGTGGAGTCCTTTGAATGTTTCTTTGAAAGGAGTATTTTCCATGTGTACCAGCTCTACCGGAATACCACGCTTCAACAGAGGCAAAGTTTGTCCGTAGAAACTGGAAAATTGCGGATCATCGTAACCGTTATGATTAGGAAAACGTTGAAACATTAGTGAGTTTGCCATCAGTACGCCGATGCCCTGTGTACCTGTAATCTTTTTATCGGAAGTACGGATATCATTCAGCGTATTAATCATTGTCTGCATCTGGGTGGAGTAAGAACGGGGAATGCGTTCTTTCTGATCCGTTCCCGCTATCCGGTACAGTCCCTGATAGATACGGTCCGGCCAAGGCATTACTTCGTAGGTATCTACCATAGGATACATCAACTGTGCTGCAAAAGTGGCCTGATAGTTGATTTTATAGTCCAGCCAGTCTTTCGCACGGTCTTCGATCGGGTCTGTCAGGAAATACATTTTCCGGTTCAGCGGTGCAGTCATCGACTTCATACACCCGTATTCCAGAAACGCGTTCTCGAATACACGTTCTTTCTGCACGCCGTTATAGAAATTCGGTTCGCGGGCAGTCCCTGTCCATACCTGGGCAATGTAGCCGTCTACACAATCCAATGAAGCCAGGCTGGCTTCCGGACTTACAATCTGCCAAGAAGTATAATTAATCAAAGAATGCGTCGGCACATAACATTTGATGTCCAGTCCTTTCGATTTTCCGTATTCTTTGGCATAAGTGAATATCTTATCCAGCGCATTATAGTACAGATGATATTTCAGTTTGTTGGAAAGGTATGTGTTTTCGGGAGATTCGTGCTGAGCTCTCCAGGGGAAATTATAATATTTCTGCCATTCGGATTTAAAAGCTTCGCTATATCCGCCACGCATCCAGAACTCCGGTTCTTCCAGATATATGGATGTTATCCCGGCGTCTATCACCCGTTTGATCTGTGTTTCCTGCATATAGCGGATAAAACTTTCGGTAGGTACGATATAAGGGATCAGATGACCATGAGCTATTTCATTTCCATTACGGTCGCGCTGTCCTTCTTTCAGATGTCCGTCTACTCCATCCCATTTCCCCAGAAAGTAGTCCTTGTAGTCTCCCCAGGCAACTCCGGTCATAAATTCCGTCAGATAACCTTTGTCTCTCCATGACTGAATGCGTTGTTCAAAAGTTACTCCGGGCTTATCCAGTGTACCATATACCATCGTGGCATCAGCACGTACGTCTGTTTCGGGTTTCCAGGGTTCAGCAGTCTGAAACGTGGTCTTTGCTTCTTTGCTTTTTCCTTTTTGCGCATAAGTAGCATGATTGCAGGCAAGAAGCAAGCCGAGAGCAATCAGCAAATGTTTATTGTTCATGATATTCAGGTGTATTTTCATTTCTATATCTGGTCGTTACCCCGTTTCTCTTCGGATTATTTTTCTGCCGGAAACAGAAGCATCAATGCCGGTATACCGGAAGCCGAGTAGCTGTCTATCTCAGCACCGGCCGGTAATACTTTCTCATATTCTCCACCACATACATTACGTGTCTTATCCCTGTTTGCCCAACCGGATTCGATATTACGTTTCAGGAACGGGATATATTGTGTTTGTCCGCAGTCGTATACCAGCATAGCTATGTATTCTGCAAAAATAGCCGTATAGATACCTTGCTCGATTCCTCTTTCAAAGGGCAGCAGGTTATGCTTCGCAGACATTTCATTGACTGTATAGTCTGCTGCAAGGATTGCATTATCCAGGTAGCGTTTTTCTTTAGTCGCCTTGTAAAGCAATACGGAAGCACCGATAAAGGTAGCTTGATTATATACATGCGCTTTCCAGGCTGGATTACCATTGCCATGACGACTATCAGCTATCCGTCCCGTCTTCTTGTCCAACAGGTTTTCTACTCCCCATTCATAAATCTCTTTACCTTTAGCCAAATACTGTTCTCTTGTCTGATACTTGGGTGATTCTTCGGTTGATTCTTTTCTCTTCTTCGGAACATTATTGTATAGTGTAAGTGCTGCTACCACGGTAGGAAAATTGATACAAGCCATCTTTCCGTCACCCGGTCTGTTCGGCTTGGGATTATGGATCGGCTGCCATTGCCAGAACATCCCTCCGTTCTCTTTGTCATATGATCCTGTATCGCCTACTTTCTTAGAACCGTACCATACACGGCTGAAGCTCTCTTCAGACAGTTTCAGGTATTCATCCACACCAAAGAGTTCGTATGCACGTGCCAAAGAGATCGTCCACCACATGATATCATCATAGATAAACCATCCGGTATTTTCATTATTATTATCGAAATCAAAGTGACAATATTGGGCTTTATTTCCAGCAAATATCTTTTCGCAGAGCTCTTTGTAATAGCCTCTTTTCTTTTTATCTTTCTGAGCCTTCGCCAGTTTATAGGCGTTCATTGACATATCCCAGTAAATAGGCTGGCACCAGATAGCCGCTGCGCCATGACCACGGTCTACCGCCTGTTCATAGGATGAAGTTGTCTTATAGATATATTTATCCGGGTCGAGCAGCGTATTATTAAATCCTTCGTATGCCGCCCATACATCTTCATTGGTGTAAGACCCTGTCTTCTGGTTCGTTTTTTCTGAGCTATCAGCCGCCCATACAGTAGTAGTTGATATCGCCAGCAGTAAAGCTACCGCCAAAAGAATTTTGCTTTTCATGATAGTTGATAAGTTTTAATATTTTTCCTGTTACAAAGATTGCAGAAATAGACGAAAAAGAACGATAATCTCTATTCAATAAAGAACAAATACAGACCAAAACGCCCTTTTAAAGTATCAGATAACAGCGTATATATATAAATTCCCCTTACCCGGCGTACCGGATAAGGGGAATTTATATACAATATTTCCGTATATTTTAGATTATCATTCTGATCAGAATTTTGGAGCGACAGCCTCCAAAGAAGGTTCAGCGCCTTTCACAAATGGCCAGCCACCTTTCCACTGTACACGATCCATCATCAATACACGACCCTCGGGATTAGCAACACTTACCGCATGATAGAACATCCAATCGTTTCCTTTCTTATCTGTCACCAGTTCTGAATTATGCCCCGGACCGACAAATGCTTTATTCTTCTGAATCAATATCTCATGATGATTATCCGACATTGAACGCCCTTTCTTGTCAACATAAGGGCCGAACAGATTCTTCGAACGCCCCACAACTGTAGTATATGTGCTCTTCAAACCTTCACAGCAGCGGCCGATGGAAGCAAACAAATAATAATAACCATCCCGTTTATGAATATACGTACCTTCATAAGCAGTACCGGCTATTTGCTCTATTGGAGCACCTTTCTTCAAAGAGAGACCATCTTCTGTCAGTTCCGTACCATATATTCCGTGGAAGCTCCCCCAAAAAAGGTATTTCTTTCCATTATCTTCAATATAAAAAGGATCAATGCAATTCTGTATATTGATTTCATTGCTCCGGAATAATTTACCCAAATCGGTAAATGGTCCTTCCGGCTTATCAGCAGTAGCAATACCAATACCACATGTCCACTCACCTCCCCAAGTGGACATAGAATAATACATTACGTATTTATCACCGATTTTATTAATATCCGGTGCCCATATTCTCCCTTTAGGTTCGAAGTTTGGACGGGTAGCATCTGTAAAAGCAGTACCTACATAATACCAGTTTACCAAGTCTCTTGATCGATGAATAGGTACATTTTTAATACTTTCAGTTGCGTATAGATAGTAATATTCATCGTCTCCTTTTATAATAGTAGGATCGGGCAAACTAAAGTTTATTACAGGATTAGCATATGTTTTAGCGCGAACAGGTGTTGCCAAAGGGCTAGCTCCTACTCCTTCAAAAGTCATACGGACAGGCTCTATTTTTCCGTCTCTATTAAAATACATACGATCTATACAAGTTGCACGACTGTTCGCTGCAGTTTCGCCCAACGGACGACGGTGATAAATGATATACCATTCATCTGCTCCGGGACCTTTAACTACCGAATGATGACCAGCACCGGTTGCTATATTAGTATCTTGCTGCAGAATTTTTCCGACTCTTTCAAACGGACCGAACGGTGAATCCGCAATGGCATAGGCTACACTATAATCCGGACCTCCCCAGCCACCTTCCGACCACATAAAATAATATTTCCCATTATGTTTCAGCATAAACGGCCCTTCCACATAATTTTGGGGAGTCACTTCCTTATAGATAGTACCATCCTCAAAAGGTACAATACTCAATAAATCCGGTGCCATCTTCACCATATTACAATGTCCCCAACCACCATAATACATATAATATTGTCCATCATCATCCTTAAATACAAACTGATCAATCGGCTGAGCACCATTTACTATTTTATCAATCAACGGTTTTCCCAACGCATCTTTAAAAGGTCCAGCAGGATTGTCTGCTACAGCAACGCCAATTCCGCCTAACTCATTATTATTTTGGATATCATTGGCTCCGAAAAAAATGTAGTACTTATCGTTCGCATGTATGACAGCCGGTGCCCACAAAGCACGACGAAGCCAACTGATATTTTCTTTTTCCAGTATTCTCGGATGCTTGGTCCAGTTCACCAGATCTTTTGATGAGAAAGCATCCATGAATATCTGATCATCATAAGCGGCAGAATAGGTAGGATAAATCCAGTATTCATCTCCAAACACAATCCCCTCCGGATCGGCATACCAACCAGGGAAAATAGGATTACCACTCGTTTTCGGAAGCTTACTTTTGTTTTGGGCAAATATAGATACAGAACAGCAAATTACACAGAAAAGAAAAAGATGTCTAAGTTTCATATATTATTTATTTAAAAGTTCACTTCGCAAAGATGAGAAAAAACAAAGAAAAGTTTCAGAAATTACAGTTCATTTAACAACAAAAACTGACCATTCTACTTCCATTTGCATGATTTATCAATATTTTATGCTTACTTTGCATTGTCATTATCAAATGAGAAGTACCATGAGAAGCAGATTGTTTTTATTATCCATTATCTTATTAATCGGTGTCTCTTGCCAGCATAAGAAGGCTACAACAGAAAAAGAAACTGTAGCCTCTGGAGATACCTATACAAACCCGTTACTTGAACGTGGAGCAGAGCCATGGGCTATTTTTCATGAAGGCAAATATTATTATACACAAGGCTCAGAAAACAGAGTCATACTTTGGGAAACCGATGATATAGCAGACCTCTCACATGCTACTCAAAAAGATGTATGGATACCCACCGATCCCAGCAACTCCTATCATCTGTGGGCACCCGAAATTCATCGTATAAACAACAAATGGTATATTTACTTTGCCGCAGACGACGGCAATATGGATAATCACCAGATTTATGTTGTCGAGAATGAAGCCGCCAACCCCATGGAAGGAACATTTGTGATGAAAGGGCGCATACAGACAGATAAAGACAACAACTGGGCAATCCATGCCAGCACCTTTGAACATGATGGCCAACGCTATATGATATGGTGCGGCTGGCAAAAACGAAGGATAGACAGTGAAACCCAATGTATCTACATCGCTACTATGGAAAATCCATGGACACTATCTTCTGACAGGATTCTCATCTCCAAACCTGAATACGAATGGGAATGCCAATGGGTAAATCCGGATGGCAGCAAAACAGCCTATCCGATACATGTAAACGAAGCACCCCAATATTTTGAATCAAAGAATAAAGACAAAGCATGCATCTTCTATTCAGCCAGTGGTAGCTGGACTCCTTATTATTGTGTCGGATTACTGACTGCAGACGCAAAAGCCAACTTACTCGATCCGGCTTCCTGGAAGAAGTCTCCGGTTCCGGTACTACAGCAAGACCCAGAAAACAATGTATACGGTCCCGGCGGAATATCTTTCACTCCGTCTCCGGATGGGAAAGAATGGTATATGCTATATCATGCCCGCCAGATACCGAATGACGCTCCTGGCGCATCCGATTCCCGTTCTCCCCGTTTACAGAAGATAGACTGGGACAAAGACGGAATGCCCGTGCTGGGAACTCCTCAGAAAGAGGAGGAACCAATGGCAAAGCCATCCGGTTCCCCTATTCATAAAAAACAGAACTAATTACAGATTGTACTCTGAGGACCGAGATAAGAACGCTTCATTCCTCCCAAGTCAATGACAATCTTTTGAATAACGACGCCCGGATCACCACAGCGTATCTGCAAAGTGTGCTTACCGGGCTTCTTTACATATAAAGTGGACTTATTCACTCTGCAATTCTTTAATACGCTATCATACCAGATTTGAGAATATTCGATAGCCGAAGTGGAAGGAGTAGAAATGGAACCATCATCTATACGGACACTATACTTTGTATCCGAGTTAGTATGTTCCGGCAATTTGTAGTCCCGCTCAGCATGCAAGGGAAATGTCGGCAAAACATACGTATATACATCATAAATCCCGGCATTAAATGTATAGAAATCATATTCCACTCTGGGGACATCACCTGCACGATACATTTGTAAGGGAGCTGTCGGATTCCCCAACTGCAAAGAGCGCCCCTCAAAACCAAGTCCCGGAAGGATACTCATCCGAATGTCATTACTCTCAAACTTCCGGTGGAAATCGGCTGCCGGAATAGAAATGTAACCATTCTCCTCTACATACAATCCTTGTACTTCTGTGCGTGCAGGAGACTCAGGATTGAATACAGAAACCAGTACAGTCTCCTTCTGGGTGCCGGAAGTTATATCAATTTGTCCTTTCACCTTTTCTCCTGCCGGCACCTTATCCCAGTCAACAGATATATAGATACGGTTTTCCGCAGACGTCTTACCACTTTTCTGAGAGATCAGTATCCAGTCTTCCGAAGGCGTGATGCTCCAGCTTAGTTCTCCGGTCCCCTGATTATATATATCTATCCAATGACTTTTACGTGAATAAGTGCTGTAGGCGGGCAATGTATGAAAACTCATTCCTCCTTTATCCAAATTTTCGCTTTCTGCCTGAAGTCCTAGCTTAGGAGCGCCAACAGGTGTGTATTCCTCTTCCATCAATGGGATCATGAAATAGGAACTCGTACCATCATAGTTCTGTTTTAAAGACATCATGTGCTTCCATTTTCCATCCAGCAGAGAGTTGTATCCATCGGTTATGATTTCGAGACTATCATGATAGCATTTCACCTGAGCCTTAAGCAGATTGGCTGCAGCACGTTGCTGACGGACATACTGACGGTAAAACTGTCCTTTGATGGTCATATGATTCATCAGTTCGGCCCCTTTCACCGGATAGTATAATAATTGATAGAAAGCCGGTTTACTCTTTTCGTCCAATGAAGCTAACAAGTCCTCCGTTTTTTTCCCAATACGGCTATACTCAGTCAAGCGTCTTTCCGCTTCATTATAGTTAGCAAAAGAGAACTCCGTATCCGTACGTTTCTCTCCGCCTCCCCAATAGTTATTCCAATATCCCCAGCCCATGTACTCCGGCTTTCTGGAAAAAGCCAGATTTATATGAGAACAAGTAATATCTTCCAATGTATCGTAGTACTCCTCACCAAACATCTTTGCCAGCCAACGTGCCGGATAAGTGGCGACATTATCCGCATTGAAGCTGTCTATATCATAAGCCATATCGAGGAAAAGGGAGATTTGTGTTTCAGCCCCTTTCAAGTCTCCGCAATTCGCCAGCCAGACACGATCGGCAGTGGTATCATACGCCTTACGAAGTTCTTCATACATCAATGCCGGAGGGGTAGTACTATACCACAAATAGCTATGAGGAACGCCCAAATAAGATATATGATAGTAAACGCCTGCACGTCCGGAACGCTTTTGTTCCTGCGGACCACTCAAACGTTTCATATAACCGAAATTATCATCCGCCCAGATAATTGTAACATCATCCGGCAATTCCAGTCCGTTCGAATAGATTTCCAGCACTTCCTTATAAGGCGTAAATGCCTGTGGGATTGTTTCAACAGGTTTGTCGATATGCCGGGCAATGATATCTCTCTGAGCATTCAGTGCACTTTCCAGCATTTTAACCTTTTCCCGCATCGGCACATCTCCACCACCCATAGCTGCATCATGCAGGCCTCTTAAAGCCAGCGTATATACATTTTCATACGCACAGTTTTCCTTCACACGATTACTCAATACCTCGTTGATCTTATCTTTGTTCTTGTTATAATCCCATGGTCCCATCGTCTTGCTGTCCCATTCGCTGGCAGTGTTCAGCAATAACGGTTCGCAGTGACTGGACCCCATAACAATGGCAAAGGTATCAGCTACCAGTTTATTTTCCGGTATCTTATAAAATGCGGTAGAAACGGGGTGCATGGCCGGTGCCAGATGATTAGCTTTCAGTCGCAGCAACAGCTCGCATATTTTGGCATAGGTACGAGGGCCGATATTTCCTCTTTCTTTCTCGAATGTCTTGGCAGCCCAAGGTTTCAATCCCCAGTCTTCGTCATTTAAGAAAATCCCCCTGTACTTCACCGAAGGAGTCTTGGACAGAGTGGCGGGAGCATCGACATAAAGCGTCTTATGTTTCTTCACCGGAACATCAGCCCACCAGTACCAAGGAGACACTCCCATCATTTCCGAAAGAGAGAAAAGTCCGTACGCAGCTCCCCGCCTGTCGCTTCCCGCTACTACCAGCGCTTTGCTGACTCCGGGGAATGGACGGGAAACCGTCTGAATCAGGAATCGTTCCCATGCCCCTTCCAAAGAAGAGATATCTAGCTTGCCCTTCTCAGCTAACTGGCGGATCAGCCGATTTTTCTCAACTGTACCCACAATAATAATCTCTTTGTCGCCTTTCAGTTTGTCCGTCAACCGTAATTGTTGTCCGGTCACTGATTCGACATCCGAAACAAAAAGCTCCGCAGTCTTATGTACCACCAGATAGTCATCAGTATCATAAACTACTACAGCTTTCGCTTTCGAAGTAACCAAGGGAAAAGCATACTTACTCTGAATAGCATTCTCTTTAATGACTACCTGCGACTGTAGGGCAGAAGTAACCGACAATACTATTAATAAAAAAAGGATTCTCATTGATAAAGTTTATTATAGTTGTTTTTCAGTTTATTTACTACTATCCGCGGAAACATACGATTGTTCTCCCTCCAAAAGTCATAATTATCTCCGGTAATATAAGCTACTTATTATTCAATTAAGGATAAAAAATAACCATTATCGCATGAAAAGCTGTCATTCACTATAAAATGACGAGCATTTATCATTTATTGAACAGCAAATTTCCTTCATTCTTCTCTGATTGGCTTTTCTTTGCAATATTCCTTTTAAGGAGATTTACTTCTTCTATTTAACATATATAAAGATAATTACCATGAAAAAGAATTTTCTAGCAGTGCTATTCGCATTGGCTCTTTGTAGCCCGACATTCGCTCAATGGAAGCCCGCCGGTGATAAGATAAAGACTCCGTGGGGTGAGCAGTTGAATCCTAAAAACGTATTACCAGAGTACCCACGCCCCATTATGGAACGCCAGGATTGGAAAAATCTGAATGGTAGCTGGAATTATGCAATTACTAAAAAAGGAGAACCGGCACCAAGCAATTACCAAGGAGAGATATTAGTTCCGTTTGCAGTGGAATCTTCCCTGTCAGGAGTAGGCAAAACTGTTAACGAACATCAGGAATTATGGTATCAGCGTACTTTTGATGTACCGTCAGCCTGGAAAGGCAAACAAATACTACTGCATTTCGGAGCTGTGGACTGGAAAGCCGACGTCTGGGTAAATGACGTAAAAGTAGGACAACATACAGGAGGCTTCACTCCATTCTACTTTGATATTACTTCCGCATTGAATAAGGGCAATAACCAGCTGGTTGTGAAAGTGTGGGACCCCTCTGACCGTGGCGAACAGCCGAGAGGAAAGCAAGTAGAAAGACCGGGAGGAATCTGGTATACACCAGTCACAGGTATCTGGCAGACTGTATGGCTGGAACCGGTAGCTGCCCAGCATATCGCCCAACTGAAAACAACTCCGGATATCGACAAGAAGACCGTCAAAGTGGAAGTAGCTACCAACGTATGTTCTCCGGACAAAGTGGAAGTGAAAGTATTCGACGGCAAAAACCTCGTAGCCAAAGGAGCAGCGCTCAATGGCGTACCGGTAGAATTAACAATGCCGGAAGACGTTAAATTATGGACACCCGAGTCTCCTTCACTTTATGATATGGAAGTCACTCTTTATAAAGACGGTAAGGCTATAGACCAAGTGAAGAGTTACACCGCTCTCCGCAAATTCTCAACTCATAAAGACAAGAATGGCATTACACGCCTGCAACTCAACAACAAAGATTATTTCCAGTTTGGTCCGCTCGACCAAGGTTGGTGGCCGGACGGCTTATACACAGCGCCAACAGACGAAGCATTGGTATATGACTTGAAGAAGATCAAAGACTTCGGCTACAACATGGTGCGCAAACACGTAAAAGTAGAACCGGCACGTTGGTATACTTATTGCGACCAACTCGGACTGATCGTATGGCAAGATATGCCGAACGGTGGCCGCGGTCCTGCCGAATGGCAGATGCACAAGTACTATGACGGCGCAGACGCCATCCGCTCCGCAGCATCAGAAGCTAACTATCGCAAAGAATGGAAAGAAATTATCGACTACCTGTATTCTTATCCGAGCATCGGCGTATGGGTACCTTTCAACGAAGCATGGGGACAATTCAAGACTCCTGAAATCACTAAATGGACGAAAGAATACGACCCCAGCCGTCTGGTAAACCCTGCCAGTGGAGGTAACCACTACACGTGCGGAGATATTCTCGACCTTCATAACTATCCCGGACCGAACCTCTATCTCTACGATCCGATACGCGCTACCGTACTGGGCGAATATGGCGGTATAGGTATGGCACTGAAAGGACATCTGTGGCTGGCAGACAAGAACTGGGGCTACGTGAAGTTCAACACGCCAGAAGAAGTGACTAATGAATACATAAAATATGCAGACCATTTATTGGAATTGATCGAGAAAGGCTTCTCGGCTGCCGTATACACACAAATCACAGATGTGGAAGAAGAAGTGAACGGTCTGGTTACTTACGACCGGAAAGTGATCAAAGTAGACGAGCCTAAAATCAAAGCCATCAACCAGAAAATTTGTAACTCGCTAAATAAATAAAAGTTTCATATTAATGAATAAACTATTCTCTACAATCATGTCAGTTTGCCTCGCATGCAATGTGCAGGCAACTGACCTGTTTAAAACGAGTCAGGATATCGCTTTGCGCGCACCGTCCGTACCTCTGATCACTTCCGATACTTATCTTGCTATCTGGTCTCCCTACAACGAACTGAACGAAGGGAACACCGAACACTGGACAGCCGCCACCCATCCTTTACTGGGCGCGCTCCGGGTGGACGGGAAAGTATATCGTTTCATGGGCAAGGACAAGCTAAACCTCGAAACAATCCTTCCGATGACAAACACCGAACGTTGGGAAGCAAAGTTCACCATGAGCCAACCGGCGGCCAACTGGATACAGCCCCAGTTCGATGATTCCGGATGGACCAAGGGCAAAGCCGCTTTCGGCACCAAAGACATGAAACGCATCGGCACAGAGTGGAACACCGAAGACATCTGGGTACGCCGTAGTTTCAACCTCAATCAAGACCTGACAAACGACATTATCTACTTACGTTATTCACACGACGATGTATTCGAGCTCTATCTGAACGGAGAAAAACTGGTGGCAACCGATTATTCCTGGAATGACGATGTTACCATCGAACTATCCGCATCAGCTAAAGCCAAGCTCCGTAAAGGAACAAACATTATTGCAGCACACTGTCACAACACAACCGGCGGAGCATACGTTGATTTCGGCCTGTTCCGTGAGAACAAACAGCTCAGCAACTTCAAGGAAGCTGCTATCCAGAAGTCTGTCGATGTATTACCGACACAGACCTACTATACATTCACCTGCGGTCCGGTAGAACTGGATCTTGTATTCACAGCACCTCTGCTGATGGAAGATCTTGATCTTATCTCGACTCCTATCAACTACATCTCCTATCGGGTACGTTCACTCGACAAGAAACAACATGATGTGCAAGTGTATATCGAAACAACCCCGCAACTTGCCGTACACGAACCGTCACAACCAACCATCTCAGAAAAGGTCAGCAAAAACGGAATGGATTACCTCAAGGCAGGTACCATCGACCAGCCTTACGTAAAACGTAAAGGAGACGGTGTACGCATCGACTGGGGATATGCTTATCTGGGAAGTAACAGCGCACCCAACAAGGACTTAAGCATAGGTAACTACTATGACATGAAGCAAGCCTTCATCACCAACGGCAAACTATTGCCCAACTCCCAGGATTTCATTACCCGCAGCGAAAGCGACATGCCCGCTATGGCTTATACCGAAAACTTAGGCAAGGTAGACAATCAAGGGAAAAGCGGATATGTGATGTTAGGCTACGACGATATCTACTCTATCGAATATTTCTACGAACGCCGCATGGCATACTGGAAACACAACGGTCAAGTCAGCATCTTTGATGCTTTCGAACGTGCGCAGGCTTCTTATCCCTCATTGATGAAACGTTGCCGTGCCTTCGACCAACAACTGATGGCTGATGCAGAAAAAGCCGGAGGCAGGAAATATGCCGAACTACTCGCATTGACTTACCGCCACTCCATTACCGCCCATAAACTCCTTACCGACAAGGAAGGCAACCTGCTTTTCTTATCCAAAGAGAACCATAGTAACGGCTGCATCAATACAGTAGACCTAACTTATCCATCCGCTCCACTATACCTTATTTACAATACGGAACTGATGAAGGGAATGCTCAACTCTATCTTCTACTACAGCGAAAGCGGACGCTGGAACAAGCCTTACCCCGCTCATGACTTAGGAACTTATCCAATAGCCAACGGGCAACTTTATGGTGAAGATATGCCTATCGAAGAAGCCGGAAACATGATTCTGGTAACTACAGCCATCTCTATGATGGAAGGCAATGCCAACTATGCTTCCAAATACTGGGAAACATTATCAACATGGGCAAACTATCTGATTGAGAACGGTCTGGACCCTGAAAACCAACTTTGTACAGATGACTTTGCCGGACATCTGGCACACAATGCCAATCTTTCCGCCAAAGCGATCATGGCAATCGCCGGATACGGAGAAATGGCACGTATGCTGGGCAAAGAAACGACCGCGAACAAATACATCGAAACCGCCAAAAGACTGGCGATAGAATGGGAGAAGATGGCATTTGACGGCGATCACTACAAACTGGCATTTGACAAACCGGGAACGTGGAGTCAGAAATACAATCTGATATGGGACAAAGTGTTTAACATGAACATTTTCCCGCAGAAAGTATTTGATACGGAAATTCCTTTCTATCTGACCAAGCAAAATAAATATGGTTTGCTATTGGACTCCCGCGCACAATATACCAAATCCGACTGGGTACTATGGAGTGCCTGTATGTCTCCAGACGATGCTACGTTCCAAAAGTTCATCGACCCGATCTATACTTATGCGAACGAAACAACTTCCCGTGTGCCTATCAGCGACTGGCATGATACGAATACAGGAAAGATGATGAATTTCAAGGCACGTTCCGTAGTAGGTGGCTACTACATGAAGCTACTGATGGAAAAAGTCAAAGAACAGAAATAAAACGAATACTCTTTTCCTCGTTGAATATAGACAAACAGCCCTTTTGCCTAGCGTAAAAGATGCTGTTTGTCTTTTTTCATATCATTTAATGATACGATCAGTTTTCCGGAGTTATATCATCAATCAGATATTGCCCGTCAACGTTAACCACTCTGACCGGGATACTCACGGCACGTTCATACTGGCTGCCTTTAGCCGAAGTATAGTTAACCTCATACCAATTATCATTCAGATGTTTCACCGACAATGTTTTCATGTCATTTTCACCTAAATCTTGCGCACGAATGATCGGATCGGCATCTGTCGCCTCTATCAGCCTATCAACTTTCTCTATCAGCTCTTTGGTCAGAAACTTTTGCTTAATTGAATCCCCAAGTGCGAGAGCTTCTTTACCGGTGGACATGAAACTGGCAGCATAAGCCTCATAAAAGTCTTCAATCATGCTGATGGCTTCTTGTTCAATTCTACTACTGTCCGACACATTCGCCTGTACGTCAGCTGGTTCTGCCGATGTATCCATATTCTTCCGGCTCTGATTGGAACAGGAAAGAAGAAGCATTACGGACTGCAATAATAACAAATGTACAATTCTCAATTTCATAACATTAATGGTTCTTGTTTTAAACTAATAATCAGATTTCCAAACTAATCAGCCTCCCCCTTCAGAATCTCTTCAGTTTTATCCTGACCGGTATAAAAATCTATATTTGCAAAATAACACAAATATTTCCAGAAATAAAGCGTCAGGAACATTCGCACATCACGATCTGTTTTAAAATCACTGCAAAAATGATCCGTGTTCCTGGCAATTTCCCAAAATATCATAACCGAAGAAACTCCTCCTGTCGCATTTTCCGCTTTGACATACGCTTTCAAGGCCGGATGAATGGCCGGTTCCAATTCTCTTTGCCAATATGTGAAGCCATCCAACCGTTTCTTAAACGGCAATATTATATACTCAACCTGAGCTTTCATATACGCATATTGTAGTGAATCGGCAACAAGGCTAAGAGAGCCACCATGCTCCTGCTGATTCTTGGATGCGCTTGTTGATAAGCATCAGACTGACGATATTCTGACGGAGAAACACCATCCGGAACAAACAGCGTGCAAGAATCATTCAGAATAGCTCCATCAACAAAATAGGAATGAAGTAAACCACCCGCATATAGTTTTTCATTAATCTGTTTCAGCCGAGCTTTGTCTACATCCAACAGATAGTTGAAGTGATATCGTTCCAAGCCCTTTACCAATAAGTCAAGAGCATCTTTTCGACCATAATTTCTTTCCAACGTTGCTTGAAAAAAATTCATCATTTCCGATTCCAGTGAATCTATCTCAGCTTCCTTATTCTTCTGCCCATAGGAAGAAAGCACAATAAGCTGAAACAAAAAAATAAAATAATACTTCATATGAATATTAGTTTTAAAATCAAATTATAGCAACACATTAATCTTTTCCACATCGGCGTGTCAGGCATTAACAACTGAGTTGACAAGTATTAATATCCAACGCGACAGCCGTTAATACCTGAGGAATCAACTATTAACAGCTGAGAAATCAAATAACAATGCTTGTTATGATAGCTATCAATGCTTGGGACGCAATATAACAAGCATTGTTACAGCACTTACCTTTCAAGCCTTGAAAGTACCTATCCCTGCCTTTTACATTATACACCTTGACCCCAAAAAACGGAGCAAAACTTGCATGCATCCTGCACTACACAAAAGTTTGCAAAAGTAAAAAACATCTGCCATCTGCAACAAAATCGAAATAGTGTATTGATTATCATCTACTTGCAGCGTTGCAGATACCTGTTGCAGATATGTTGCAGATACTTTATCTGCAACACATAAATAGCCCGATAATTTCTGTTTCTACAAGAGACAGTAAGTATTCATAGGTGAAACCACGGTTCCCAAGCGGGAAACGACCAGAAACAACAGTCATCCCTATGTTTTCATTTACCACCCAGCATCTCATGAATTACATCCTCTCTTTTATTGCTAAGTTCATCCATCAACTTTTTCGTGTGTTGTCTTATTGCTGGACTGAAGATTTGGGGATACTCCTTTTCGATTTCATCCAAAGAATAATTCTTGTTATCCCTCAAAAAGAGTACGAATACATAATTCATCAGGTCTGCTTCAGTTGGTTTCTCTTTCAAGCGTTTTTCAAAAAGAGAGGCAGCTTGTTTGTAAGCATCCATAGCCAGACTCTTTTTAGCATTCTCTTCCAGCATCATTCCCTTACCTAAAATATAGTAAGGATCATCCGGAGAGAATTTCTCCATTTGCAACATGGTTTGCAGTGCTTTCTCCTTCTGTCCCAACGCCATTAAGTATTTCACCTTATTTGCATATGCCAGTTTGTATGAAGGCTCCAAAGCTATCGCCTCATCTGAAAGATGAATTGCCTTATTTAAAGAATCGGAATCATTAAAGAAACCCGCAGTTTTCACTGATTGGTTATTCTTCTCAACTGCTTTGGGAGAAATCTGAGCTATCGCAAAACTCGTGTTCGTACATAAAAGCAAAATAATAAGTGTTCTCATAATTCTATTTATTATCATTGATTAGATTTTGTTTAATGTGATACACAAAGAACGACAAAAAACAATGAAAACACGAACATTTTCTATTCAAAAAATGATAAAATCTATTCAACAATAAAAATAAGGCAGCCTTTCTCATTCAGTACAAACGAATTTTGATAAAAAGAATTATCAACATGAAACAGCAATCCGATTAGTATTTATAGAGTAATGAACAGTTTCTTTCTTAGATTGAACGTTTTTTTTCCTTCTTTATTCATCGAAACCGCTATCTTTGTAGTAGTTCACATGATACTAAAATAGCACAGAGAAAGTGCTGAACATAAAAATCATACAATAAAATAGACAACTAAAAATAGACAGCACTAATATGAAAAATAAACCGTTATTATTTTTACTCTCAGTATGCGGACTTTTAGCAATATCTGCACGTGGAGAAAATCCACCCGCTAAAGTGATATTCGAACAGTACATGAATCAAGCTCAAACTTTTGCCGATAACTATCCGCGTGAAAAAGCATATCTGCATTTTGATAATACAAGCTATTATGTGGGCGACACGATATGGTTCAAAGCATATGTCACTCTTGCCGAAAAACAAGTTTTCAGTTCAATCAGCCGTCCTTTGTATGTGGAACTGGTAGATCAGGCAGGGCACGTTACTGATAAACAGATCATTAAACTATCACAAGGAGAAGGCAACGGGCAGTTTGTACTCCCCCAGTCAATGCTATCCGGTTATTACGAAGTACGTGCTTACACCCGCTGGATGCTTGCATTCAGTGATCCGCAGTACTTTTCACGTACTTTCCCTGTCTATCAGCTTTCTCATAGCGACCAGTTGGAGCGTAGTATCAGCACCTATGAGTTGAGTCCGTCTATGGAGAAAAGGCCGGAAGAAACAAGAGAGAAGCTGAGTCTGCGTTTCTTTCCGGAAGGAGGACAGTTAGTCGAAGGGGTAACTTCGCAGGTTGCTTTCAAAGCAGAAAGCAAAAATGAAGGAAATATTCAATTATCAGGCACACTTTATACCAAAGAAGGGCAAGAAATCACGTCTTTTGAAACTTTACACGATGGAATGGGAGCTTTTGAGTATACGCCTTCTGCTCTGCCGGCAATCGCTAAAGTAAACTTTCAAGGAAAACAGTATGAATTTACCCTCCCTAAAGCACTGCCAAGCGGGTATATTCTGAAAGTAGGCAATAATGCAGGGGCTATTTCTGTGACGGTATCATGTAATGCAGCGACCCCGCAGGATACATTAGCCGTTTTTATAAGCCATCAGGGACGTCCCCATGCCTATCAGCTTATCCACTGTCAGGCAAATAAGCCTCAGCAATTTACAGTATTGTCGCGCAAGTTACCGGCAGGAGTCTTACAAATCAGTCTGCTCAATCGTGCCGGAAATACTTTATGCGACCGCTTTATCTTTGCTTCTCCACGGGCTCCTTTACAAATCTCGCCCAAAGGTTTAAAAGAGATTTACGCTCCTTATGCTCCCATCCGCTGCGAACTGCAGTTGAACAACGCCATAGGAGAACCGATACCCGGCAAATTATCAGTCAGTATCCGTGACGCCGTCCGCTCTGATTATATGGAATATGATAACAATATCTTCACCGACCTTCTACTTACATCGGACTTGAAAGGCTACATTCATCAACCCGGCTACTACTTCACAGAGAGTTCTCTCCGGAAACAGAAGGAACTGGATATACTGTTAATGGTACACGGATGGCGTAAATATGATATGACACAACAGATCGGTATCAGCCCATTCACCCCACTTCAGTTGCCAGAAAGCCAACTGGTACTTTATGGACAAGTCAAATCTACGATTCTCAAAAACAAGCTGAAGGATATAGCTCTCAGCGTAATGGTGAAGAGAGATGCAGAGATTATTACCGGTCAGACCGTTACGGATGAGAACGGACATTTCAGCATTCCGCTGGAAGATTTCGAGGGATCAATGGAAGCTGTGATCCAGACTCGCAAAGTGGGAAAAGAACGAAATAAGGACGCTTCTATTCTCATCGACCGGCATTTCTCGCCTGCTACGCGTGCTTACGGTTACAGAGAGTTGCACCCGGAGTGGAGCAACATTGCCCACTGGCAACAGGAAGCTGAAAAATTCGACTCTTTATATATAGATTCCATCCGTCGGGTAGACGGGCTTTATCTTTTGGACGAAGTTGAAATCAAAAGTAAGCGGCGCCGTCAAAGTACGAATATGGCGACTAAAATTAATGAGCAAAGTATTGATGCCTACTATGATATACGCCAGGCTGTCGATCAGCTTCGCGATAATGGCAAAGTTGTCACCACTATCCCGGAAGTGATGGAAAAATTAAATCCACTCTTTTACTGGGACCGTTCCAATGATAACTGTACTTACCGCCAGAAACCGATCTGTTATATTATGGATAACAAAATTCTATCGTCAACAGAAGTAAACATGATGCTGACTGAAATAGACGGTTTGGCTTCTATTATCATCAGTAAAGGCACAGGAGGAGTAGATGATGAAATTATCCAGAATACCAAAATGTCTAATTCCAATGATGTAGATGTATCGGAACTGGACAAATATAGTATTTTCTACCTCATTCCATTGCCCAAACATGATGTTCTGAATAAACACGAGACTGCAGCTCTTGGTACCCGGCAGACTGTTATGCAGGGATATACACCGGCATTAGAGTATTATTCTCCTGCTTATATAGATAAAGAATTATACATAGATAAAGCAGACAAAAGACGAACTCTTTACTGGAATCCGACTGTGCAGACGGATGAGAATGGTAAGGCAGTGATCGAATGTTACAATAATCAGTATTCCACGCCATTGATTATTCAAGCTGAGACACTGAGTAATGACGGGAAGCTAGGGAGCGTGACGTATTCTACAGTTGCAGAAACGAAATAGTATGCTTTAGGATATTTGACAATAAACGGCACACAATCAATCCTAAAATAACTTTTCAAAATAAGAGAAGAGGGTGAATTCAATACTTGAACTTCACCCTCTTCTTGAATCATTAGATTAGCGATTAATAGGAACTACCATTCAATTGCTTGATCTTCGTCTGGAATCTGAGTATTGATATCACGTGATAATGTCAATGTACCTTTTACATGATAGCGAATGATGGTACCTTCCACTGGTATATAATTGAAATAATAATCAACATTATTAATTATTACATAACGGTGTTCCAGATAAGGCTTCGCGTCATCCATTGATGAAGAAATACGAAATGAAGGAGTCACGTCCTTGTTTAATTCAAATCCAATCTCTTCTGCATTATCACAGGAAATAGTAACCGAACCATTCGTCTCACCATTAAAAGCAAATTTGATTTTATACTTTCTACGGTCTGTATAATCCTCATCTACTATTCCTGCATACGTAAAAATAGTCTGTTCATCTATCACATACCCTCTTATTGACGATTTTGTGATAGATTCTGCTGTTTCTATCGGTTTACCATCTCCATCATATCCCGTCACCACCTTGTTGGTTATTCCTGTACCAGAATAATCGCCAGAGTAATCATTAAATGGGAAGATTCTCAATATCGCCTTAGCATAGTCTTTACGCGGATGAGCTACGTAGTTGTAAGACGCGTCGTCTACAATCTGCAATGGAAGTACCCATTTTTCTGACATATCAATGTTGCGAAAATCAAATTTAAGATCCAGTAAACCTTTATTTTCTCCAGCTTTTATCTGTAGAGATTCTGGATATGAAGCGTATGCCAATCCTTCTGCTCCCATATCCTCATAATATAGTTCTGTACGTGTAGCGTAACGAGCGTAATTCAAAATATTCAATGTATCAGCATCATGTGCTACGTGTACAGTGACATTACTTGGATTATCGGTAGAACCACTAACAAGTATCGGTAACTGATAATTGGACCTCCCTTCTCCTCCTTCTGCATAATTTCCTTCTGCATCATGGCGGCTATAAGGTACATATATATTCGTCACTCCCTTACTATCCAGTTGTGAACTGAAAGAAATGTAGTGCTCATATTGTTCATCTTCCCATTCCGAATTGCAGGAAGTTCCCAACATTGTCATTGCAGCCAAAGCTGCCAAAGTATATATTTTCTTCATATATAAGTCTTTATGTTTAGAATTAATCATACATTGTCCATCCTGGGTTCTGTGTTAAACGTGAATTACGTTTCAACTCACTATGTTTGATAGGCCATAACCATAGCTTTTCCGAGAAAGTAGACGGGAGATTGTAAACAGGAATTGCCGAATGGAATTCGTCTCTCTTAGCTTCACCAACAAAGACATTACAACCGTATATTTGCAGAGATTCTTCTACTGGTGCATCTTTCCAACGGCGAATATCAAAGTAACGTTTTCCTTCGCCCATCAACTCTATCATACGTTCACGTTTTAATGCTTTACGCATATCATCAACCCCACTCTGCAGATAAAATTCGTCTGGATAGTCAGGCAACCCAGCACGAATACGTACCGGATGAATACCTCTTTCCATTTGTTCTTTATCACGGCTAATAGTGTAGGTTGTCGCCTCATTCCAAGAAGGTATATTGTATGTTCCAGTCAACTCATTCAATGCTTCTGCATAAAGCAGTAGAATATCCGCATAGCGAATTGCAGTTTCAGCTTTCGCAACATAATTGCCAGGATAGTCGTTTGGATGAACAAACTTTTTAATTCCTATACCTGTACGCAAGTAGAAACCGTCATTACGATAACCATCGGAACTTCCAAAGTAGTACCAAACCTGTTGATTTACATCGGCAGGTTTGCTTTCAGTCTGGCTCAAATAATACCAGGTACAGCCATTATAAGCAACAGAAGCATAGAATCGTGGTTCGCGTTCTACATATTGCAAAGAAACATTCATCCCAGTTTTAGCCTGATCGTTATCTCCTTTCTTCGGATCATATTTCCAACCTAATTCCGGATATTTATTATCCTTCAAGTCTTGCAAATCAGTAAATCCGGTTCTACGTTCACGAGTATCTACAATACCTTGATAATTAGCTACTCCTTGATACATAGAGTTCATACCCGGCTCATTACTACCATTATTCATATAATATGCATCCAGCATTTTCTGTGTCATACCATGACAGTTCCAGCCGCCATCATCCTTGGGCATCTGATGAAGTACCAACATATCTATATTTGTTGCCCCGCGTGTAAATATCAGTTCTTTATTGTTTGCAGGTAATATAGTACCATCAAAGATAGTACGATATGATCTGAGCGGGTCAATATTTGTCCATCCTTTTGGCCAGGGTTGATTGGAAAACTCGCCATCAGCCGGTGGAGTAACAGTCGGACGTTCAGAAGGTCCATTATCAGATGTGGATTTATTTACAATATTCAACTCATAAACATCTAAATCGATGACATCACGGCAAGCGGCAGCAGCTTTTGCCCATTTTTCTTCACTATATTCGGAAGAAAGCAAACGACGCCCTTCATCATCTACCAATTGCTGCGCATATTCATCATTATTTCCATTAGCAAACGGACTAGCTGCAAAAATCAGTGCATAAGCACGAACTGCCAATGCAGCTCCACGAGTAGGTCGGCCTATAGCATAATTATCAGTACGACGATCATATTGTAACTCTTTAGTAGCCTGTACCATTTCGTCACTGATATATTGTGCCACTTCTTCGTATGAGCTACGTGGAGTAGCTATTTGATCATAACTTTGAGTATAATCCACTCCTTCGTCCGGCATAATAGGCACTGGACCATAACGACGTAAGAGCAACCAGTAATAGTAAGCACGAACAAAACGAGCCTGCCCCTTATAATCTAGTATTTCCCAATCAGCCATCTCTTGACACCGGTCAACATTATGGATAAATACTGATGCTTGGAAAATTCCTTTATAACATGCCCCCCATGCCCCAACATTATAAGTATTCTCATCATATTCTCCTAACTTGAACATATTATATGACAATTCATTCTTTGTTGCATCGATTGTCTTATCGCGGTCACCATAATACATATCGTCTGAAAAACAAAACGAATTCTCACTTGGTCCTTTAGTCGTCACCTCATAGTTTTCATTTTTTATAAATGAAAAAGCATAAGCTAACCATTCTTCCACATGATCCTTGCTTTCGAAAGTTTTCTCCAGTGTCAGACGATCCTTAAAATATTTCTCCGAATTCAGGTAATCAGAGCAAGAAGAAATTACTCCCATCCCTAATACGGTTAATAATAACATATAAATCTTCTTTATCATAATCTCTTAGTATTTTTATAAGTTAACAGATAAACCCATAGTAACCGATTTTGTTAGCGGATAGGCTTCACCCCGCGGATTGCCAGTTTCCGGATCCCATGTTTTGAACTTAGACCATGTAATCAGGTTTGATCCTGCAATATAGATACGAATATTATTGAAATGCAGTTTATTGACTATGCTTTTTGGCAAAGTATAACCGATATCCAGATTCTTCAAACGAATATATCGACCATCACGCATCCAATAAGTAGAGGTTTGTTGGTTGTTTTTATTTTCCCCATAAGTTAAACGCGGATATGTTGCATTGGGGTTCTCATTAGCATGCAATCCCAGTTTGGCAGCAGTCTCTGAATCTACCCAACGATCACTTATCATATCTTTAAAGATATTTCCCCAGTCACTTTCGCTGAATGCATATACACACTTACCATAAATAGGGAAAGTGGATTTACCAGCACCTTGGAAATGAACATTTATATCAATTCCTTTCCATGCGAAAGATGCCCCTATACCATATACTAAGTTTGGAGTGGTAGTAGCACCAATAGCAACTTTATCATTATCGTTTACAACACCATCACCATTTACATCTTTATATTTGATATCTCCAGGCTGCACTGTACCGAACTCTTGTTTCGGGCTGGTACGAATATCATCGTAATCAGCAAACAATCCTTCAGCTATCAATCCTTTAACTTGATCTACACGATACCCTTTTTGATATAAATAGGAATAGACTTGATTCTCTTCATCCTTTTCGAGCACTTCATTCTTACTATAAGTTATATTCCCACGAATAGTCATATCCACCTCACCCAGTTTCTGCTTAAGAGCAAAATTGCCATCAAAACCTTGAGATTTCACTTCACCTACATTCGCTTTTGGTTTACTCTCGAGACCTGCAATTTCAGGCAAGAACTCGCGTGTCAAAAAGATACCTGTACGTTTTTCGTGGAAATAGTCAACCGTCGCTGTAAATTTGTCATTAAATAAAGAAAGATCAATACCCAAGTCATCCTTGGTCGCAACTTCCCAGGTAATACCATTAGAAGCCATCTGAGTGTAATGAGTTCCTATGAATGATTTTCCATAATCACCAAATCCCCAGTTATATACATAATTAGGCTTTCCTTCGCTATTATATCCTGTAGTGGCTATAGTATATAAGTATGGAAAACGGTTATTATCTCCAATATTATCATTACCTACCTTACCATGAGAGTAACGTATTTTAAACATATTCATCCATTTCAGGTTATTCTTAACAAATGACTCTTCGGCAACGTTCCATGCAAGAGAAAAAGCCGGGAAGAAACCGAATTGATTTCCTGGTGCAAAATTTTCCGATCCGGTATAACCAAAATTAAAATCAACAAAGTAACGATAGTTCCAGTTATAAGTAAATCGTCCAGCTAACCCTTGATTACGTTTTGATACTCCATTCTTGATATCCGTACCAATGTCTACTGTCCGCTTCTCACTATCTTGTGTGTAACGGAAAGTAACTCCTCCATGATGATTTCCGAAAGCACGTTCCCAGCTTAACAGTAAATCAAGGAATTCACGACGTTTGCCAGAGCTACCACTTGATTGTGTCATGTCATATGCGGAAAACATTTTCTCATAAATAATCTCTCCCGTTTCTTGTCTACGTCCGTTCGCTTTATACAAATCTGGTTGACGATGACGATTAATCCAGTTACTGTTGTCTGTATCGTAACCAAAACGCCCTACGAACTTCAATCCCTTGGTAATGAAATCAAAATTTTGTTCTAATGTAACATTAGTTTGTACATTATTCTGCCAATCTTCATTGTATCCAGTTTGCGTAGATGCAACCCAGGGATTAAGTTTGTTTACGTTATCCCGGTGGGAAATAGGCGCGTATCCATTGGAATAGTATACAGGCGTTGCAATAGGATTGTATCCGAAAAGCATACCCCATAACATCTCGTTATCAGCCAGTCCTGGACTATTACGTTTGGCTAATGAACCTGCTATACCTAGTTTCAATAAAGTCGATTTGGTGATATCTATATCAACATTCATACGATAATTCCACTTTTTATAGTTGGCATTTGTATCGTAATCATCACGTAACGTTTGGTCTGTGTTATACATACCTTGATCTTCCGTATAGCTTGCAGAAACAAAATAACGAGCAGTGTTACCGCCACCATTCATGTTCAAGTTAGCGCGATAACTCCATGCTCCGTTTTTTAGGATCAAATCCATCCAGTCCACATTCGGATAGAAATCCGGATCCATTTGTGTACGAAATAACTCTAATTCTTCCGGTTGATAGGCCATTCCTAAATTTCGAGTCACTAATGCTTCGTTCATCAGACTGGCGTAAGAAAGACCGTCTACAAATTCCGGAGTGATGGTACGCGTATTATAAGAAGTTTCTACCTTGGCATCTATATTGATTTTTCCAGCTTTACCACGTTTTGTTGTAATCAATACTACACCATTTGCACCTTTAGAACCATAAATAGCAGTAGCTGACGCATCTTTCAATACTGTGAATGATTCGATGTCCTCGATATTAAGTTCATCCAAACTGCTACGTTCAAAGCCATCCACCAGAATGTAAGCACTTGAACTGGCTCCAAAAGTAGAAATACCACGTATCCAAAACTCAGAAGTACTTTTTCCCGGTTGTCCAGAAGTTTGTCGGGCAATAATACCCGGAACATTACCGGCCAAGGCGTTAGACATATTGGAAGTAGGGAAACGTTTTAAATCTCCCACATTCACATTGGTTACAGCTCCCGTCACTGTCAGTTTTTTCTGTGCCCCCATACCAGTTACCACAACCTCATCCAGTACACTGGCCTCTGATTCTTTCATCTTTACATTAACTGTATGCTGTTCTTTTACAAGTACTTCCACATCATCATATCCGATGTATGAGAAGACTAGTCGATGATAAGGTTCCATCTTTATAGAAAAATTACCATTGATATCTGTAATGGTTCCCAAACCTGCTACATCCTTTACAGTGATATTAACACCAATCATCGGCTCATCTTGTGTGTCGGTAACCGTACCAGTCACGGTAATTGTTTGTTGTGCTGAAATCGTCAATGGGACAACTAGCATCAACAAAAAAATGGCTAAATATTTTTTCATAATCTGATAAATGTGTTTATTCGTTAGATTCCACTGTTGATTCATCTTCCGGCATATTCTCGTCACCGGCTACATTCTCTTCTTGCTCCATTGAAATAGTGCGAATAGTATGTCCCACCTGATCATGTACATAAAAAATATCTTTCGCATCATCGTAAACAAGTCCACTTACATCACGGAAACGAGCCACTTCTCGTAGGTCACCATCATCAGTTCCCCATTGGTTTCCGTCAGCTAAGGAAGTTGACGCTCCTCGTCCCGCATAAGTCGATACGATACCTTCTGGAGTTACTTTACGCACACAGAAGTTTAATCGATCTACAAAATAGAAATCATACTCTTCTTCACCAGTGTAATCCGGATTTTTCACAAATACTCCTTGACACGGATTGTGCATACGGGCCTCAGTTCCTACATCATCCCTATAACCTGTCTGTTTATATCCCCCGACAAAATTATACGGTGTGATAAATTCCTTTTTTATCTCGTCATAGTCGGAACGCATGAAATAATGATTGTTAATCACACCAAAATAAGCATACTTTCCAGTAGGATGAATGAAAATCTGAAATTCCCAACTTGGGTCAGCAATAGTGAATAACTGCTTAAAAGTATTAGGATTGTTCTTTACTATAGGATCCCAACTTCCACCATTCTTAATAGTTTTAAAGTAATCAACCAAGTCTAAACGAAATACTTGTCCCTTTTCATAACTATTAAAATATAATTCTCCGTTGATTGGATGAATAGTAGCTCCATTACATTGTTTGTAAGCAGCTATCAATTGTATATCAGATCTATCATCGAATGTACCATCCGCATTACGTCTAATAATATATACACTAGGACTTTCATCTCCCTTACCATCATAATCAATAGCTACAATCATATATTCCGCCTCATCAGCATATCCTTCTATCTTCTTATTGAAAGCAATGCTTCGTATACGATTAGTAGGTATAGTATTGATATTCAAAGGAGAAGAAAGCATACGATTTTTTAAATCGATCAACTGTATAGCTTTATGTCCATCGTAACAAATATACAAATGATCCTTATTCAACGGATCAAAAGCTAATCGTCCGTTATCGCTAAAGCCACAGCATTTGACACCTTCCGGTCCATCAAATGGTCCGTCTCTCCAACCTTGATCATCACGATTATTGCGATAGCCACAAAGCGTACCTACCACCATCTTTTTCTCATAGCTAAAAGTAGTACTCGCAGTCGTTGTTACTGCATTCTCTCCTTCTCCTACAGTGATTTCAATTTCACCACTAAAAGCTCCTGAAGGAACAAAACAGTAAACATAAGTACTTTTTACATTAATAACAATAGCATCTTTGCCACCAATCTTCACTTTTACCTTCGAAGCATCTGTTCCGAAATTTTCACCATAAATCAATAGTTTCTGATAGGCTCCTCCTTCTTTCGGAGTAAAATCAGAAATTGCTACAGGTTTTGATGGATCAAAGGCTCCAGTCTCTACATTGTCATCGTCCTTACAACTACAAATGCAAATCGTGAATAATGCCAGCAATATCCACCGCCATTCCTTCAATACTTTTTTCATTTTACATTTCATGTTTTTCATTCTAGTTAATAATAAATGTATAGTTAATTAAACATTTCATCGAGTTTTGTCCATTAACACTTGCATCCAGTATCCTCCAATAACCGAACGCGCTTTAAACCCAACCCATTCACCACTATCTGTATGATGCCAATCACTAATAGGTACCCGTGAAGTCGTTTCATTGATATATTTATAGAGTGGATCAATGAATTTCTTGAAAGTTTCTAAATCTGGAGACATAGCAGCTGTCCACATAATCCAGTCAGACTTAGTATACTCTTTGCGAGAGTCTAATGGTAATCCATAAGGATTCTGTTTCATTAAATAATAGTTAATTTCTTTGTCGATTACATTATTCGGGAATAAATTCAAATTCCACATTTTATCCCAAATAATATTATATTTCTGGCTCCAGGTATTCTCACGGTCGAAAGCAAGACGATAGTGATCACCTTCATTTGCCATTTCTTCCCATTTCACCGCCATTTTCTTGGCTATACCTGCATATTTCTCTGCAACATCATATAAGCCAAGCATGTGCGCCATTTCGCTATATCCGGCTACACCCATGATCGCTTTTACCGAAAGGTTCGCATTATGAGCCCAATGACCGGCGAAGTCATCAGTGCATAATTGGTTCTCCGGGTCCTGTCCATACTCTACGAGATAGTTTGTCCAAGTAGTTAAGAGATCCCAATATTTTTTTACATAATCA
>NZ_JAMOKH010000051.1:0-42150 GCF_023656585.1 Bacteroides sp. B1-V-101
GAACGATAGAAATCGCCAAGAAGTTCAAGCTGATAAGGACTAAAGGTCATGTCACTCTTTTTCATCTTTTATTCATTTTAGTTGATACTTATAGTAGTCAACCAAATCCAGGGTAAGACACAAGGCAGGAACTGATGCCTTACTTATATGATTCAATTAACTTGACCGCACCAACTGTTCGATTAACCTGCTCTTCCAAGAAACAATAAATCACTTATCACTCAAAAACAGATGAGTTATCAACCATTAAAGACTGATTTCTCAATTATTAATGTCTGAAACATCAATCGTTAATAATTGATACCTCAGATATTAACACACTGTAAATCAAATGACAATATCAAACAAATGACAGATAATGATACATGGAAGAGTGAGAGCAAACACTTGCTCTCACTCTGCTACCATTGGATCTCTAACTACTAAAACATCGATGAATAAAGGGATACAGACGAACTGTTAGAGCATGAGAGCAAAACGGCTATCAAATCACTGTGGAGCGTAAAGAGAGAGCCTGATTATCTCTAGGAGAATAATATGCTAGACCAAGGATCAGTTTACAACACAAAAAGTGACGGCAAAAAGCGTAAAACTCTTGCCGTCACTTAGCCATCAGCATTTGCCGTCACCGCTATTGGTTTATATATTAATACTTTATTCTAAAAAGGTGACGGGTGACGATAAAAAACTAGTTTCAACTCTAAAGTAATTATTTTATCTTAAGGGCAAAACCTCCTCCCGGTGCCAGATGAACTTTCAGTTTACCGTCCTTCTTTATCGGAAAGGACTCACACTTATAATCACGACCTGCCCGATGAGCATTCACACCATCTTTAAACAAAGTAGCATGATAAGATTTATCACCCAGGAAAGAACAATCGACTTCAATATCACGTGCACTCCAATCTGTAATTCCACCTACATACCAGACATCCCCTTTCCGGCGTGCTGTCACAATATACTCTCCCATTTTACCGTCAAGAACGATACTTTCATCCCATACAGTTGGTATTTCTGCGATAAATGCCGTTGATTCCGGTTCACGCATATAGTTGCTCGGAGTATCGCACAACATATTAAAAGGAGATTCAAGCACCACGTACAGGGCTAGCTGGCGGCAACGGGTTCCCTGACTCATCGGTTCAGAATTGCAGGGATAATAGTTACCTTTGGAAGCATTTCTCATCGCCCCCTGCGTATAATCCATCGGACCGGAAACCTGACGGATGAAAGGAATCATCACATCATACTTCACCTGATCTACTGACGGTGAACTCCATTTCATCTGCTCCAACCCATTGACTCCTTCGAAATTCAACACATTCGGATAAGTACGGTTCAATCCGGCAGGCTTATGAGTGCCGTGAAGGTCGAGAATCAGCTTGTATTTAGCACACATTTCAGCGGCACGATAGTTGAATGCAGTCATTTCCTGATCGTCACGGTCCATAAAGTCCACTTTGAAACCCTTTACTCCCATTTCGGCATAATGACGGCACACATTTTCCATATCACGCTCGAATGCATGATAACCGGCCCAAAGGATGATACCTACATTTTTAGAAGCTGCGTAATCTACCAGTTCTTTCAGGTCAATCTCCTTGACAACCTGCATCAAATCCGCCTGTAAGTTCACTGCCCATCCCTCGTCAAGTATCACATACTCGATACCGTTTGCAGAAGCAAAGTCTATATATGCCTTATAAGTCGGATTATTTACTCCGGTCACAAAATCAACGCCATCCAGATTCCAGTCATTCCACCAGTCCCAAGCAACCTTTCCCGGTTTAATCCATGAAAGATCGGACATACGTGAAGGCGCACCTAACAGGTAGCTGAGATTGGTAGCGGCAAGGTCCTTATCGGTGGTAGTAACCACGGCTATACGCCAGGGGAAGTTTCTCGGCTTATCCACTTTGGCAATGTAGTCTTCATGCTCCTTCACCAACATCTGAAGCTGGTTGTGACCACCCTGTACCGTACGCTTCGGATAAGGAGCATGCATACTGCTCAGACGATTCGCGCCTTCCGAAGCAGAAAGATAAAGTCCCGGATAATTTTCCAGATCGGACTCTGTGATACAGACTTTCACTCCATCGCCCGCATCTACTACCAACGGCAAGAACATCAAGCGCTGTTTATTCAGCTTCGACAGTTTGTCCGTTGTATACGTATTCTCGAAAGAATTAAAAAACTGGGAGTTATAATCACCGTCTTTACCGCTTTTTACATAAGGCACGGAGGCAGTCATATCCGATGGAAAACAATAATCAGATACTTCCGTCACCACACGAAAAGGCTTCTTCCCCTGATTCACAAAACGGTAGGCGATACCGTCATTGTATGCACGAAACTCTACATTCCAGTCTTTTTTGAAACGCAAGGTCAGTCCATTATAATGATTTCTCAATTCGCTGGCACGGTAGAAAGGAGATGGTATCATCTCGTCCACACTCTTCCTGGAAGTTCCGGATAATTTCGCATTTTCTCCCCAGACAGTCCCGTTATCCAACGTCATTGATATGGGAGAAGGAGTCAGAATCTGCCTGCCGTTGCATGTAATGTCATAAGTCAGCCGGTCGCCAATGGTTATTGTCGTTTTCAGATTTCCATCAGGTGAGGCTAGTGTAAATTGCTTCTGAGCTTGCAACGAAAGCGTACACAAGACACATAATAATAAAAATGTAAGTTTTTTCATGGTTGTAACTAATATATTAGATTTCAAAATAATTATTCCGCAATAAAGCGCTTTGTCTGTACATCACGACTGTTCGTACCTATCATCACGTCAAACTCTCCCGGTTCGTAGATATATTGCAGCCCGGAATTATAAAATTTCAGGTCATCTTCCGTAAGTACAAACTTCACTTCACGGCTTTCTCCTTTTTTCAGGAAGATACGATCGAAGCCTTTCAGCTCTTTCACCGGACGCGCTACTTCCGCATAGATATCACGCAAATAGATTTGTACCGTTTCATAGCCGTCATGGTTCCCTTTGTTGGTGACGGTAACGGAAGCTGTCAGGTTTCCATTTTTCGGCAAGGTTTCCGAACTGAGCTGCAGGTCGCCATATACAAAGTCGGTATAACTCAAACCGTATCCGAAAGGATAAAGAGGTTCGTTACCCTCATCCAGGTAGTTGCTGGCATACCGGTTGAAAACACGGTTGTCCGGGTCCGGACGTCCGGTGTTCAAATGATTGTAGAACAAAGGAAGTTGCCCTACCGAACGAGGGAAGGTAGTAGTCAGCTTGCCGCACGGGACGGCTTTGCCAAACAGAACATCGGCAACGGCATCCCCTGTCTCACTACCTCCGAACCATACATTCAGAATAGAAGGAATGTGTTCGCTTTCCCAGTTCAAGATCAAAGGACGACCGGTGAACAGGAGCAGTACCACAGGCTTACCTGTTTTCACCAATGCTTTTAATAAGTCCTGCTGAGCGTCAGGGATTTCCAGATTAGTACGGGAAGGAGATTCACCACTCATTTCCGCACATTCACCCACAGCAGCCACAATCACATCGGCACGGGCAGCCGTACGCAATGCCTCGGCCAGCAGTTGCTGATCATTACCACGTTCCAACGGACGGATGCCGACAGCTCCTTTTTCCATTTCCGCATCATAATATACATTGCTGCCTTTGGCATAAAGTATTTCAGACTTGTCTCCTACTGCCGACCGGATTCCTTCGAGTAATGTACCATGTCTGGACGGAGTACAGGTCATGCTCCACATTCCGCACATATTATTGCGTGCATCTGCCATCGGACCTATTAATGCAATTTTCCCTTTTTCCTCCAACGGAAGCAGGTGATTCTCATTTTTCAGTAGAACAAACGTCCCTGCCGCAACCTCGCGTGCAACTGCACGGTGCTCAGGTGTATAAAGTTCTTTTTCCGCACGTAACGTATCGCAATATTTATATGGATCGGCAAACAAGCCCAGTTTATACTTAGCCTCCAGCACACGACGGCAAGCTGCATCAATCTGTGCTTCGGTGACTTTCCCCTCTTTCAGCGATTCTTCCAACGTATTGAGAAAGCCGCAGGAAACCATGTCCATATCCGTCCCCGCCTGCAAAGCACGGACAGAGGCTTCCTTCAAAGGAGCCACACCATGAATGGACATTTCAGCAATGGAATTGTAGTCTGTGACCAAAAGTCCCTGAAATCCCCATTCGTCACGAAGCACGTCTGTCAACAGCCATTTATTTGCCGTAGCCGGTATGCCGTCTACTATATTAAAAGAACTCATCACACTACCGACACCAGCCTCAACCGCCGCCCGATAAGGAGCAAAATATTCGTTATACATACGCAGATGGCTCATGTCGACTGTATTATAATCCTTACCGGCTTCTGATGCTCCATAGAGGGCGAAATGTTTTACACAAGAAAGGATTTCATCTTTTCCCTGCATACTGTCACCTTGATAACCGTGCACATAGGCCTTTGCCAACAGTGAACCCAGATAAGGGTCCTCACCGCTTCCTTCGGCAATACGTCCCCAACGGGCATCCCGGCAGATATCTACCATCGGGCTGAATGTCCAGCAAATGCCATCCGCACTGGCTTCAATGGCAGAAATCCGCGCCATCCGCTGAATAGCCAACGTATCCCAACTGCATGAGAGGGCCAACGGTATCGGGAAAATCGTTTCATAACCATGTATGACGTCCGCCCCGACTATCAAGGGAATTTTCAATCGGGTTTCTTCCACTGCCAGCCGTTGCAGGTCATAGATTTTTTTGATTCCTTTTACATTGAAAAAGCCACCGATCTCTTCTTTGCGAATCATATCACTAAGCTCACTATTCATCACCGAGCCTGTCACCAAGTCGCCACCGGAAGGCAGGTTCAACTGTCCCAGCTTCTCACGGATCGTCATTTTACCCATCAGGTCTGTGACAAAGCGATCCATCTCTACCTCTTTTCCCCCACCAGACTCCGAACAGGAAAAGAATATAATGCCACAAATGGCACCAAACACCAGATTTCTTATTTTCATAAGCTCTTCAAATTATTTATTTACTTTTCTGACTTTACCTTCTATACAATAACGGCAACATCGGTCAACAGAATCTATTTCGCCAAAGTTAACACTTCCTTCTAAATAATGAGACATATACCCGCAAAATAGATTATTTATTTCTGTCAACTGAATCTATATACAATAGACGGTTCAGAAAGAAAAAGCCACATTAATTCAGAGCTACAAATTTTCCATCCTTAATATAAATAGGTGTTATCACCGGATGTTCCGTCTGCGAATTCGGTGCATGATAAGAAATCATCAGCCTGCCTTTAAGATCCTTGAATACCATCGCGTGTCCGCCATCGTCACTATTTAACGTTTCGGGCTCCTGCACCCAAGGACCAAGCACATCACCTGATGCCGAGACAGCCTGCCCGATAGCATATTTTCCATCTGTCTTTCGGAAACTGGACCATAGCATAATCAGTTTTCCATCATCCAGACGATAGATAAAAGGCGCATCCGTAACATTGCCTGTCACCCCGGAACTTGTAATAGAGCCTACCCAGGGAGCTTCCGAAGCCTTGAACAACAGATACGGATCACCTTCTGTCGTTTTCAGATCTTTCGCCAGCCGTTGGGCATAAATTTCACCGTCGATGGCCTCCAGCCACTCACGACAGAACAACAGCCAGGGATTTCCTTCTTTGTCAATATACAAAGATCCATCCAGACACATCCAGCCGGAAGGAGTAATCGCCTTGTTTACAAGTGGAGTGAAAGGACCTTTCGGACTATCGGAAACTAGAATAGAAGTTCCCCGCTTCACTCCCGCATTACTGAAAGTAGCAAATAAATAATAACGTCCTTCATATTCATACACATCCGGTGCCCAAAAATCCTGTTGCCCCCAGAAATCAGTTTTAGCTATAAAAGAATATCCTTCGTCTTTCCACGTGGACAGGTCTTTACTTTTATAAACTCTGATTTTCAAGTTATTATTGAAATGAAGATAATACATCGAAGTTTTCTTGTCGACCAGAATAAACGGGTCCCGCAAACGCAAACTCGATACAGGAATCGTGAAACTTTCTCCCCCTACTTCATCCGGATCGGTGGAGGAAGTCTGTCCATCATCATTACTACAACTGACAATACACGCTCCCATCAATAACAAGAGCGAAAGAATAGAATGCTTTAACTTTTTCATATATCAATGATTATTTAATAAAATACCTATTGAAAACTGATAAATAAATTGTTCAAGATCAATAATGAGGATTCTGCTCGATATGAGAATTTTCAATAATAACCGAAGTAGGAATCGGGAACAAAAGATTCTTCTCTGAGAAATTAGTACTATACTTCTTACCGGTTTCTACATATTTCCCCATCCGGATCAAATCTTCCCTGCGCTTTCCTTCATACCAGAACTCCCAACCTCTTTCTTTCAGAATCCAGTCTCTCAACGACTCCTTATCCGGGAAATCGGATAATTGCTTTATGATAGCGTCTCCACCATCAGCAGCCTGTTCCATTGCTGTAAACTCGATTTCATCAATCCAAAGTTCATATCCGCTTCCGGAATTTCCCAAGGCAAGGAACAGAGCACAATTTTGATCTTCCGTAGCTTTACCTGTCTGTGTGGAGAATTCCTTTACTTCGCCTGCTTTCAAAGAGATGGATTCCATGTGGCTCAATGGTCCTTCAACGCGTATTTCAAACTGAATGTCTTTCGAGGCTTTCAACTTCATCTTTATTGAATACTTACGCCCTTTTGCAACCAAAGGTTCTGTTCGCATCTGCAAAGTCCAGAATTCCGTACCCGAAGATTCAACTTCCACATGTAAGCTGTTTCCGTTATTCAACGTGTTGTTTTTATCCACATCATACTTCCAGGCAGATCCACCGGCCTGATCGTAGTTATTCATCGAGAATATCCCTATAACATTGTCAACAAACTCTCCGTCAAAGCTCTCTTTAAAAACGGGTATTGCAGGCAGAGAGGTGCCAAAGCCAAAAGCACGTTTCCGGATATCATTAATCAGATCGACACTCCCCTGATTAGGACCATTCAGTTCATTCAATGCTTCCGCCTTAAATAACAACACTTCTGCATATCGGTCGAGTACCTTGTCATTGCCTGCCCATGTGCCTGTAGCTTCAGGATCAATCCCATATTTCAAAGGCAAAGCACCTACATCACCACTGGCCCTCAAATCAACTGTAGCACCGGACTTTGATGTATATTCGGCCTGTGCCAAAGCTCTTCGCCGGTCATTTTCATCAAACGTATCATAGAATTCCCACGGCATCCGGTGTCCGGACCATCCTTCTACGATGTTTCCATAAGGTGAAGCGTAGTCACCCGGCAAAATATTTGCATATGTATGATTACCATAATCTGCCAGTGGTTCAGCCCTCACAACAAACATCAGTTCTTTATTACCTTCGTTCTGAGCTGAAAATATACTTGCATAATCCTTCTCCAGTTCATAGTAATTCAGACCGATAATCTCATTTGCCGTTTCGAGAGCATTCTGCCACTGCTTTTCATGCATATAATATTTCAGTAAATAATGCAGGGCAGCTCCTTTTGTGATGCGTCCATATTCAGCTTGTTCTACCGGAAGTGCGTCGGCAGCAGCACGCAGTTCTGTCCTCAGGAAAGTTCCGACTTCTTCAGACGTAGGTCTGTAAGGTTTATAATCCGGATCCGGATTGATTGCCTGGTCGGCTTCCAGAATCATTGGCATAGGACCATAAAGCCGATATAAATCGAACATGAAAAAGGCTCTGAGCGCCCGGACCTCCGCAATATACAAGTCTTTCACCGACTGGGTTACCGGAGACTCTTCCATTTTCGCTATCGTATAAGTGCAACGGGTGATATTAGGAGCAGTCCAGTTATAGAATCCTTTCACCATCTGGTCAGCATCCGTCCACGAACCATTCAGAAAAGCAACCCATGACCATTTGGTAGTCCATTCTTCGGTTGAAACCTCATCCATTACAAAAGAACTTCCATCACAAAACAAATAAGGTCCCCAGCCTTTTTGGCGTAATTCATAATAAAGGGCAACCGTTGCAGCCGAAAGGTCTGCAGGAGTATTAAACGCATTTCCAGTATCTACAACTCCATACAAGTGAGGTTCCAAGCTCCCCTCACAGGCTACAAACTGAATGCTTATAAATAGTAATAATAGTTTTTTAGCTAATTTCTTCATGACATTCCAGTTTAAAATTTCACATCAAGTCCAAATGAAAAAGTCTTCTGTTGAGGATATGACGCCCGGTCGTTTTCAACTTCCGGATCGAGTCCTTTATATCCGGTAAACGTCAGCAGATTCTGACCGGAAAAGTAAAATCTTACTTTCAACTTATCAGCTTTAAACAGTCTGCTCAAATCATATCCCAACGTTACGCTCTTCAGACGTAAATATGTATTCTTCTCCCAGTTCGGAGCACCGTAGCTATCATAGCTGTTCACTTCGCCACTAGGCATAGCAGAACTCATGTTGTCGGAAGTCCAACGATTTTTTATATCCGCCAAAAAGTTATTATTGTCTTTCAGCCTCTGGATGCCGTTTCCACCATACACCCCGTGTTCTACCTGAGTGTAAGGATAGGAGTATCCGCCAACCGAAGCATAAAGATAGATATTCAGATCAAATCCTTTGTACCGGAAATCATTCGAGAATCCCATAGTAAACTTCGGTGCACGTGTCCCCAGATATACGACATCTGCCTGGTCTATTTTCCCATCAGGCTTTCCTGTCAGATTCCCTTCCTCATCGAGTCCGTTCACATCTTTATATTTGCGCTGTCCCGGTAACAAGTCCGGCATAGCCGGCGTATCTTCACCCGCCTGCTTTATACCGTCCGGAATCAGCGTATAGATAGCACTTACCGGATCGTTTTCTTTGACATAAGGAGCCAGGATTACTTTCGGATCACGTTCTTTCCATCTGTCACGATAGGAAGTATACGTCAATGTCGATTCCCAATGTAACGGTCCTTCCAGGTTCACTGTATTCAGCGTCAGTTCAAAACCGGTACTTTTTGTTTTTCCAATGTTGGACCATATACCGGTAGTGACAGCTGTATGCGGCAGCGAACGCCAGCTCAGCAGGTCTTTTACCTCTTTAAAGAAAACATCTACACTACCATTGATACGATTCCGGAAGAAACCGAAATCCAGTCCGAAGTTAACTTCTGTAGTCGTTTCCCACTTTAAATCAGGATTACCGAACTTTCCCAGATTTACTCCTCTCTTTTCTGTATCTCCCAGATAATAATTTCTGCCGTCAAAGGCAAAGTACTCGGAAGCAGCATCGTTAGGCAGATTTTCATTACCCACCTGTCCCATGCTGACACGCAACTTGGCATCGGAGAGCCAGTTGACATCTTTCAGAAAATCTTCCTGATTCATTCTCCACGCAAATGCTCCCGAAGGAAAGAAAGCATAACGGTTGTTCTTTCCAAAACGGTCGCTACCATCGATACGGGCAGTAAAAGTAAACAGATACTTGTCTTTGAAAGAGTATTGGGCACGACCAAAATAAGAAGCCAACACGTGTTTATTTTTATAAGAACTGACCACCGGACGCGTTTCACCTGCCTGTAGTTTATAATACATCAACGCATCAGACATAAATCCCATAGCACGTGCATACGCTCCGTCATCATTCTGCACCTGATACGAATATCCCAGTAATGCAAGAAGTTTATGTCTCTCCTTGAAAGTCTTCTGAAAATTGAAAACCATATCTGCCACATAGTCTTCACGGTTGGCGGAATTGATATTCGCATCTCCATTCACACTACTTCCATATTTCGTAGTCATCGGATAGTAGCTATGGCGGGACCCGTCGCGGATATCCGCACCGGCAGACAGTTTCAACCAGAACACATCTTTTATAAAATAGAAATTAGTGAATGCTGTTGCCAGAAAACGCTTGGTCTTTGTCTCATCCTCAATGTCGAGATAAGACAAAGGATGATTGAGCAATGCCTGCTTAGGATCTTCCATCCATTTGCCGGTCGTCAGGTCTCGTTCCGCCTTCACTGTCGGACTATAACTTAACGCCGATTCAATAATACCTGCCGTACTGTCATATCCTCCCCCCAGTGTCGCATTCTGATCGACTACATAAGAGGCTGTGGCAGAAATACCATAATCCCACCATTTCGTTATTTTATGGTCCAGATTATAACGGAAGCTATAGCGTTTATAACCGGATGTTTTCACCACTCCTTTCTGATCGAAGTAGTTCAGCGAAATCAATGATCTCATCTTTTCATTACCATAAGTCACTGTGAGGTTATGTTGCTGGATAAGACCTGTACGGGTAATCATATCATACCAGTTGGTCCCTTTTCCGGCTTTTGCTATTTCTTCATCCGTGTACATAGGCACATAAGGGCTGACAGCACCCGGATCTGTATTCCCATAAGGATATACCAGATTCTGCATTAAATACTGTTCTTTATAGTAACTGTTCTGAGTAGTCATTAACTCTCCGGCCGTCAATAATTCCGGTCGTTTATTTATAGTCTGAAACGACATATTCATGTTATACTCTACTTTCGTATCCTGAGTACCTCTTTTTGTCGTAATCAGAACAACTCCATTAGCACCCCGCGCACCATAAATGGCAGTTGCCGAAGCGTCCTTCAAAATCTCTATGGATTCGATATCGTTAGGGTTAATACTGCTCAAAGGGCTGTTGCTTCCTGCCGTCCACTGATTACCGCTTCCCGGATTGACACCGGCATTCACTATGGGGAAACCATCGACCACATACAGCGGATCATTCCCCGCACCGGTAGAAGCCGCACCCCGAATCAGAACTTCAATACCACCACCGGGCTGTGCACTCCCCTGTTTTACAGTAAGTCCTGCCGCACGTCCCATCAACATTTCAGAGAAGTTCGGTGAAGCTGCTTTATTGAGTTTCTCAGACTTTACAGAAACAATCGAAGCATTCAAGTCACTTTTCTTCATTGTACCGTATCCCACTACCACAACTTCATCCAGCAATTCTTGCTTTTCATACAAAACGATGGATAAATCTGTCTGATTTCCAACTTTCACTTCCAAAGGCTGATAGCCGATGTAAGACAGTTCCAATACCGCTCCCGGTGATACTTCCAACGTAAACTTCGCATTTATATCCGATACCGTTCCGTTAGTTGTCCCTTTCTCCTTGATGGTAACACCGATAATAGGCTCGCCGTTAACATCATTCACCACACCTGTGATCTTACGTTTTTTACCATCCTTTGAAGTATTCTGCCTGGCTTGTCCTTTCTGAACAATTACATTCTTCCCTTTCACTTCATAGACAACGTCTTGTCCGTACAATATCTGATCGATAGCCTCATTCAGCTCTTTCGCCTTTACAGTTATAATCTTCTTTGTATCCAGATCTCCGACTTTATAAACGAAAGAATATCCGCTTTTATTCTTCAACTGGGTCATTGCTTCTTTCACTGAAACGTTATCCATTTTCAATGAAACAGCCTGGGCTAGTATTGCTATGTTAAGGCAAAACAGAGCCATGACCATTAATATGGCCTTCTTCCTGTAATTCATAAAATAAACAAATTATTAATTAAAACTTGAATAACTCGTTTTAAAAGAGATGTATTTTGCTAACTTTGCACATTCTCTTTTGAAAACATATTCACACTAGATGATTGTTGAAAGAAGAGATTCAAGGAGCCGGGAGATGTCCGAAATCTTCCGGTTTTTTATTTGTCTCTCCTTATTTGTCAGCTAAAGATTATTCTGTATTTTTCTCTTTATTCATACTTTTCAATTTTTAAGGTTAAACAATCATAGCATTATAATCTCTGGTAACCGGTTAGTAGATAGTTATATTACGTTCTTCAATCTTATATTGCATTTTTTCCGTAGAAGCCAGTGCTTCCAGTACTTCCTGGATATTTTGTTCACGACGAACGAAGTTGCCATAGAAGCGGAATGTTTTTAAGGAATCATTGGCTATGTGAATCTTCACATTATAGCTACGTTCCAATTCTTTGGCGATATCCGGTAAGAGTTCTTCATCAAAAAACAAGTAACCGTCCGTCCACTGAGACGCATTGGATGCGGTAACCGACTCTACAGTCAAAAGCCCGTTCGCCTTATTTAATACGGCCCTTTCATCAGGTGAAAGGACTGCTTCTTTTTCTTCTCTCAACAAGTTGTTCAATCCGACCTTACCTTCCAGCAAAGAAACGACCACTTCATGATCTTCCGGATAGTCACGGAAATTGAATTTTGTTCCCAACACCTGTAATTGCAAGTCTTTAGTCTTTACGAAAAAGGGAATCTTCTCATTCCGCTTTACCTCAAAATATCCTTCCCCTTCCAGTTCTACTTTTCGGTTATCGACACCAAACCCCTGCGAGTATGTCATGCGTGAACCGGCATTAAGCCAGACTAATGTGCCATCCGGCAAATAAAGTTTTGTTTTTGATCCTAAAGGGGCTTCTACTGAAATATCTGCAAAAGTATCTTTCACATTCACCTCTCCCTGCCAATAAGAAATACATCCCACCGCTATTATGATTACAACAACCGCAGCATAACGCCACAACGCTGACAGGCTAAAACCTCGACGGGAAGTGCTCTGAATTTCCTTCTGACTTTCGACACGGTTTCTAAAATTCTCAAACGCTTTATCCTTATCATAGACAGATGCGGCTTCACGACTTACAGCTGAAAACCAGATCTCCCGCTGACGGATAAAATATTGCTGATTTTCAGCCGATGCGGCAATCCATGTTTTTAGTTCATCTAAAGCGTTCTTATCCAGACCTTCAGTCAGATAGTTGGCAATCAGTTCATCAATATGTTTATTTTCTTCTTCCATATTTATGCTTTCTATAAAGGAGACAGTTGTTTTTTAATTAAGGGTAGTCAGAAAATGATTTTTTTTCGCTTTACCTGAAAAAAAATAGTAATAGAGAAATCAGGTACTTACTCAAATGAGCGTGTAAAGAAGCTAAAGCATTCTTTATATGATACTTAACTGTATTAATAGATATTCCCAGTTCACCGGAAATTTCTTCGTATGATTTTCCTTCAAAGCGACTTTTAGCAAAAACCCGACGGCATTCGTCCGGCAATTTATCGATAGCCTTATATATTTCGTTTTCAAGTTCACGTTCCAGTAAAATACCTAACGGATGCGAATCGGACAGTATGATTTTATCATCCGTTATCTCATCGGGCATAAGAGCAGAAAATGCTATTTCTCTCTTTTCACGTTCCGAATTAAGATAGTTAATGCAACGATTACGGACAGCTCTCAGCAGGTAACTACGGATAGAGACTGAAATATCCAAAGTCTCACGTATCTCCCATAAATGAAAGATAGTATCTCCTACAATGGTTTCGGAAAGGAACTGATCTTTTAGATAACCATTGGCAACATAACAGAGCAGGGCATAGTGATGATCATATATGTAACGATAAGCATTTTCATTGCCTATCTTCAGTTGTTCCACTATTAAAGTTTCAGTATTCTCCATGAATGTACCAGTCAGATTAATAGCACAAATTTAGAGAATTATTCGAATTTAAAGCATATAAAGCCAAAAATCCCTCCAAAGAAAAAAAACTTTGGAGGGATCTTCTTTATACTACTCTGTATACAGTCTATTTCATCTTATATACGAGTGTACCACCTTTCAGAATATCTTCATGAGAAATCGTATTCTTTGTATAAGGTTCGCCATTCAGCGTGATACTATCCACATATTTATGTTCCTTCGATAAGTTTTCAGCGATCACAGTAAAGGTCTTTCCATCAGCCAGATGTAGCACAATCTTCGGTAACTGAGGAGCTCCGAATACATAATCACCGCTTACCGGATCTACCGGATAGAAACCCATTGCACTGAACATATACCATGCGGACATCTGACCACAGTCATCATTACCACAAAGTCCGTCAGGCTTGTTCTTATATTGAGTATCAAAGATTTCACGGATTAGTTCCTGTGTACGTTCCGGACGCCCTGCCAAAGCATATAAATAAGTAACATGATGACTGGGCTCATTACCATGTGCATACTGTCCGATCAAACCTGTCACATCAGCCTGGGTTGTTTCCAGTTTCACTGTAAACAGGGAATCCAGCTTGTTCAGGAAAGGTTCTTCTCCACCGAAGAGAGCAATCAAACCGGGAACATCGTGTTGCACATGCCAGGTATATTGCCATGCATTTCCTTCCGTATAGTCACCGCCTGTACTTTCCGCATGTCCTACATCACTAGGATTAAACGGAGATTTCCAGGTTCCGTCAGCTTTACGCGGACGCATAAAATTCGTCTGTGAATCGAATAAGTTCTTATAATAATCTGCACGTTTCGCAAAGTAAGCAGCATCTTCTTCTTTTCCCATACGACGGGCCATGTCAGCTGCCGCATAATCGTCATATACCGATTCCAGAGTTGAAGAGACGGATTCCGCTTTTGTCAGATCTGTCGGGAAATATCCGTATTTCGTATACACTTCCCAGTCGGACTTCAACGGATGAGATACAGTCTGTGTCTTCTTCACCATATTGAAAGCACGTTCCGCATCAAAACCACGGAAACCTTTTCGGTAGGCTTCAGCAATAACAGATACACCATGATTGCCGATCATACAAAAATTTTCTTTTCCCCACAATGCCCAAATAGGCAGGAAGCCTTGTACTTCACCTTGTTCTATCAATGAATTAACAAAACCATCCACACGTTCGGGAACCATTAATGTATAGAATGGATGAGCGGCACGATAAGTATCCCATAAAGAGAAGGTTGAATAGAATGTTCCTGTTCCGGCCTTCACAATCGAATCGGCAGCATTACGATACATACCGTCTACGTCTGAAATCTGGTTAGGCTGAATCAGTGCGTGATAAAAACAAGTATAGAAATTCGTCTTTTCATCATCCGTACCCTCTACGTCAATGCGACTCAGATAGATGTTCCATTCGTCATGGGCAGCCAGCTTCACACCGTCAAAGTTCCAGTCTGGTATTTCAGCCTGCAAGTTCTTCTTTGCTCCCTCTACGCTGGTAGTCGAAAGGGCCACCTTCATCATCAGTTCATCTCCCGGCTTCAAGTCGAAAGTAGCAATGATTCGCTTTCCTTTCTCAGTTTCTCCCATCGGAAGGTAAAGCGAATCTATTACCGGACGATTAAACTTCATCACAAAGAAGTAGTCCTGATCAACCCAGACCGTGTTATTCACGTGTCCGGTCAGCGTCTGAGCATCTTCCCAGTTCACTTCGCAACTATTCACTTGTGAATGATATTGTTCTTCTCTCCAGGCAGGTCCGTGCTGCAAGTCAATCAGCAGAGAAGCTGAATCCGCTTTATGATATGTATAACGATGAAGAGCTGCATGGATAGAAGCAGTCAGTTCCGCCTTTACCTGCGGATCGGATAATTCGACTGTATAATATCCCGGAGTAGCAGCTTCCTTGTCTTTCGGGAAATGGCTGCGATAAGCATCCCATGCACGGGCACGGGTACCGGTAACCGGCATCACCAGAATATCCCCCAAATCCATACATCCGGTTCCGTTCAGATGAGTCTGAGTGAAGCCCCAGATCAGAGAGTCCTGATAAGTATATTCCGAACAATATCTCCAACCTACTGCACCCGTCACCGGACTGGTCTGTATCATTCCGAAAGGATAGCAAGCTCCGGGGAATGTATGCCCATTGTCAGCAGCACCAATAAAGGTATTCACATACTGAGTGTAATCTTTCGTTTCCGCTTGCTCCGTCGGAGAACAGGAAGTGTACATAAACAGTCCCGCCAAAGCAACGGCCATCACAGGGGATTTTCTTTTCATGATAATCATAATGTTAAGTTAATGCTACAAATTTAGAGAATAATTCTCAATGCTACACTAAAATACAATAGAAAAATGGTCCCCAAGTCCGATCATTCAAAATTTATATCTACCCTGTTCCGGGCAGCATTCTAAAAGCAAATAAACCTGATTCATTGTGACAAAACAAAAATTCGCACGACTTATTGAATAAATATCAACTCAATTATTTATCTTTGTTAGCTTTAAAACAAGCTGACTCAAAAAAACAATAGTATAATGAAAGATTTCTTGAAATTTACGCTCGCCACTGTGACCGGTATCATCCTGTCAAGCATTGTATTATTTATTATCGGCATGGTAACATTGTTCGGCATTGTATCAACCGCGGATACAGAAACAATAGTGAAAAAGAATTCTGTGATGATGCTCGACCTGAACGGTGTATTAGTCGAACGCACTCAGGAGAGTCCGTTAGGTATCTTATCACAGTTGTTCAGCGACGACTCCAATACATACGGGCTGGACGATATTCTTTCTTCCATCAAAAAAGCAAAAGAAAATGAAAATATCAAAGGAATTTATCTGCAGGCAAGTATGCTCGGAACTTCGTATGCATCTTTGCAGGAAATCCGTAACGCATTGCTCGACTTTAAAGAAAGCGGAAAGTTCATCATAGCCTACGGAGATAGCTATACACAAGGACTTTATTATCTTTCCAGTGTAGCGGACAAGGTATTGCTCAATCCGAAAGGAATGATTGAGTGGAAAGGCATCGCTTCCGCTCCTCTGTTTTATAAAGACTTACTGCAAAAGATCGGGGTAGAAATGCAGATATTTAAAGTAGGTACTTATAAATCCGCCGTAGAACCGTTTATTTCTACAGAAATGAGTCCTGCCAATCGTGAACAGGTGACAGCTTTTATCAACTCGATCTGGGGACAGGTTACCGAAGGGGTATCTGCTTCCCGCAGCCTCCCCGTAGATTCACTGAATGCTTTAGCTGACCGTATGCTGATGTTTTATCCGGCAGAGGAAAGTGTGCAATGTGGCTTGGCGGACACATTGATTTACCGCAATGATGTTCGCAATTATCTTAAACAGTGGGTGGACTTGAAAGAAGATGACCGCCTTCCGGTGCTAGGGTTGAGTGATATGATCAATGTGAAAAAAAACATGCCGAAAGATAAAAGCGGTAACATCGTAGCGGTCTATTATGCCTCCGGAGAAATCACAGATTACAGCGGTTCTTCAACTTCTGAAGAGGGAATTGTAGGCACAAAAGTTATTCGTGACTTGCGTAAGCTAAAAGATGACGAGGATGTAAAAGCTGTCGTTCTCCGTGTTAATTCACCGGGTGGAAGTGCTTTTGCATCCGAACAAATCTGGCATGCCGTGAAAGAACTGAAAACAGAGAAACCAGTAATTGTTTCTATGGGTGATTATGCCGCATCAGGTGGTTATTATATCTCTTGTGTAGCCGATACAATCGTTGCAGAGCCGACTACATTGACGGGATCCATCGGAATTTTCGGTATGGTACCGAATGTTAAGGAATTATCAGAAAAGATCGGTTTGACCTACGATGTGGTAAAAACAAATAAATTTTCAGATTTTGGAAATATCATGCGTCCTTTCAATCAGGATGAGAAGACACTGATGCAGATGATGATTACCCAAGGTTATGATACATTCGTCAATCGCTGCGCTGAGGGGCGCCATATGAGCAAAGAGGCCATTGAGAAAATAGCTGAAGGTCGTGTATGGACAGGAGAAGCTGCTAAAGAACTTGGACTGGTAGACGTACTCGGAGGTATTGATACAGCTTTGGAGATTGCTGTCAGGAAAGCAGGAATCGAAGGATATACAGTTGTTTCTTATCCGGCAAAACAAGACCTCCTTTCTTCACTGCTCAATACGAAACCCACTAATTATGTGGAATCACAAATATTGAAAAGCAAGTTAGGAGAGTATTATCAACAATTCGGTATGCTGAAAAATTTAAAAGAGCGTTCCATGATTCAGGCACGCATTCCGTTTGAACTAAATATCAAGTAAACTGTACTGCATGGACGAACACTTTATCAAGATACATAAGTGGCTTTACCCTGTCTCATGGATTTACGGGGCAGTGGTAACAGTAAGAAACAAACTCTTTGACTGGGGATTCCTCCGGTCAAAGAGTTTTGGTGTTCCTGTCATCTGCATCGGCAACCTGTCTGTAGGCGGCACGGGAAAGACGCCGCACACCGAATATCTGATAAAGCTGCTTCGTGATAACTATCATGTGGCAGTATTAAGCCGGGGATATAAAAGGCATAGCCGAGGATATGTGCTTGCCACTCCCCAAAGTACTGCACGCAGCATCGGTGACGAGCCTTACCAGATGCATACCAAGTTCCCGTCTGTCACACTAGCTGTCGATGAGAACCGTTGCCATGGCATAGAACAATTACTATCCATCAAAGAACCGTCCATTGAAGTTGTATTGCTGGATGATGCTTTCCAGCACCGTTACGTCAAGCCGGGACTAAGCATCCTGCTGACGGATTATCACCGCCTCTTCTGCGACGATACTTTACTTCCGGCAGGTCGTCTGCGCGAGTCTGTCAACGGTAAAAACCGGGCACAAATCGTCATTGTCACAAAGTGCCCGCAGGATATTAAGCCGATTGACTATAATATTATCACAAAACGACTGAACCTCTATCCTTATCAGCAGTTATACTTCTCATCGTTTCGTTATGGAAATCTGCAACCGGTATTTCCATCAGCAAATTCAGAGATTGATTCTACAGTGAATGAGTTACCGCTGAGTGCTTTAACGAATACGGATATTCTGCTGGTAACGGGCATTGCATCACCTGCGCCTATTCTCGAAGAGTTGAAAATGTATACCGATCAGATTGATTCGCTTTCATTCGACGACCATCATCATTTCAGTCATCGGGACATACAACAGATCAAGGAACGATTCGGAAAACTGAAAGGTGAACATAAACTGATTGTCACCACCGAGAAAGATGCAACCCGCCTGATTCATCATCCGGTATTGAGCGAGGAACTGAAACCGTTTATTTACGCCTTGCCGATTGAGATTGAGATATTACAAAATCAACAAGATAAATTTAACCAACACATTATTGGCTATGTTAGAGAAAATACAAGAAACAGCAGCTTTTCTGAAAGGGAAAATGCACACCAGTCCTGAAACAGCCATCATCCTTGGCACCGGACTTGGCAGTTTGGCAGACGAGATCACCGAGAAGTATGAAATAAAGTATTCGGATATTCCTAACTTCCCGGTATCTACTGTCGAAGGTCATAGCGGTAAACTGATTTTCGGCAAGTTGGGCAACAAAGACATCATGGCAATGCAGGGGCGTTTCCATTATTATGAAGGTTATTCCATGAAGGAAGTGACTTTCCCTGTACGTGTAATGCGTGAGCTGGGTATCAAAACATTGTTTGTGTCCAACGCCAGCGGTGGTACAAACGAAGCTTTTGAAATCGGCGACCTGATGATTATCACCGATCATATCAACTACTTCCCCGAACATCCGCTTCGTGGCAAGAATATTCCTTATGGTCCACGCTTCCCGGATATGAGCGAAGCATATGATAAGGAACTGATTCGTAAAGCTGACGAGATTGCTCAGGAAAAAGGCATTAAGGTACAACATGGAATTTATATCGGTACGCAAGGCCCTACTTTCGAGACTCCTGCTGAATATAAACTATTCCACATTCTGGGTGCCGATGCAGTCGGTATGTCTACCGTTCCCGAAGTGATCGTAGCCAACCACTGCGGAATCAAGGTATTCGGAATCTCCGTCATCACTGACTTGGGAGTAGAAGGAAAAATTGTAGAAGTATCGCATGAAGAAGTTCAGAAGGCAGCGGACGCAGCCCAACCTAAAATGACCACTATCATGCGTGAACTTATCAACCGTGCTTAATACTAAACTCTATTTATGCGAACTGAAATAGCAACTCTCGGCGAGTTTGGTCTGATCGACCGCCTCACCGAGGGAATTAAACCAGAAAACGAATCTACCAAATACGGAGTGGGTGATGATGCCGCCGTCCTCTCCTACCCTTCGGAGAAACAAATATTAGTGACTACCGATCTATTGATGGAAGGTGTTCATTTCGACCTGACTTATGTCCCTCTGAAACATCTGGGATATAAATCGGCCGTAGTCAATTTCTCCGATATTTATGCAATGAATGGTACTCCGCGACAGATTACCGTATCGCTCGCTCTCTCCAAACGCTTCAGCGTAGAGGACATGGAAGAGCTTTATTCAGGCATTCGTCTGGCATGCCAACAGTATCATGTTGACATTATCGGAGGCGATACATCCTCTTCTCTTACGGGACTTGCCATCAGCATCACCTGTATCGGAGACGCTGACAAAGATAAAGTAGTCTACCGCAACGGAGCCAAAGAAACAGACTTGATTTGTGTCAGCGGTGACTTGGGTGCCGCATATATGGGGCTGCAACTTCTGGAACGTGAAAAAACAGTACTGAAAGGCGAAAAGGATGTCCAACCGGACTTCACCGGCAAAGAATACTTGCTGGAACGCCAGTTGAAACCGGAAGCCCGTAAAGATATCATCGAAAAACTGGCGGCTGCCAATATTGTCCCCACATCCATGATGGACATCTCCGATGGCCTGTCATCCGAATTAATGCATATCTGCAAACAAAGTAATACCGGATGCCGTGTCTATGAGGAACATATTCCTATTGACTATCAGACGGCTGTCATGGCAGAAGAATTCAACATGAACCTAACCACTTGTGCTATGAATGGCGGTGAAGATTATGAATTGCTTTTCACTGTCCCCATTGCCGATCATGAGAAAGTATCACAGATGGAGGGAATCCGTCTCATCGGGCATATCACCAAACCCGAACTCGGTTGCGCATTGATTACCCGTGACGGACAAGAATTTGAATTGAAAGCTCAGGGATGGAATCCGCTGAAAGAAGATAAATAGATTTTCTCAGTTATATACTGAAAAATATTTCATTCCATACAACACTGATAATAAGCAAAGTAGCTTTTTATCAGTGTTTTTTATTTATAGAACCCTTGCAGAATCCAAAAGTTTAACTACCTTTGCAACCGCAAAAGAGAAACAACTGAGTTGAATTAGCCTTACGGTGCCATAGCTCAGTTGGTAGAGCAAAGGACTGAAAATCCTTGTGTCCCCGGTTCGATTCCTGGTGGCACCACTTTTTAAGAAGGCAAAACGATGTAAATCCCTGAATTTCAAAGAAGTTCGGGGATTTTCCTTTTCCAAGAATAGGCAAAATTAGTGGGATTGAAGCAAACCATACGTCCTTATTCAAGGGACTGTTTTTAAAAGCCCGAAATGTTCCACTGCGAGGTATTTACTTCATTCTTTTACAGCACGTTGCACTATTTTACATAACAGGGTTCTCGGTTCGATTTCCTAACTTTGTATCATTAAAAATTGAGCCGTATGGAAAGAAAAAGATTCAGCGTGTTGTTCTTCATCAAGCGTAGCAAACTGTTAAAAAACGGGGAAGCACCCGTGCGTGTGCGTGTCACTTATGACCGCCTATACGTGGAACTTCAACTAAAGCGGAGTGTAAAAGTCCCACTTTGGTCGCAGGAAAAAGAGAAGTCGACAGGCAAAGACCGAAACTCCGTAGAACTTAACCATTACATTGACGCCCTGCGTGTGAAATTCTATCAGATTTACCAAGACTTGGAACTGGAGGGAAAGATTATCTCCGCACGTGCCATAGTGAACCGCTATCAGGGAAAGGACGAAACTTTCAAGACATTGTATAATGTATTCAAGGAACATAATGACAACTGCCGGAAGCTAATCGGGACAGACTATGCCGACATCACCGTAAGACGTTACGACAATTGCCTTAAATACCTCATGGAACTGGTTAAACGGGATTACAAGGTAGATGATATGTTACTGCGTGAGGTAAACGGGGAACTGGTACGCAAATTCGATTTATACCTAAAGACGGAGAAGCATTGCGCACAGAATACCGTTATCCGGTACATGAAATGTTTTAAGAAAGTGATAAACCTTGCCATTGCCAACGAGTGGCTGACAAAGAACCCGTTTGCAGGAATCAAGTTTCACGAGGTGGAGGTAAACAAACAGTTCCTAAGCCAAGCCGAGATAAACCGGATATGGCAGAAAGAGTTCAGGATTGAACGGCTGGAACTGGTACGGGATGTTTTTATCTTCTGCGTATATACCGGGCTGGCATTCATAGACGTGTATAACTTACGCCCCGAACACGTTTCAGAGGACAGCAACGGCAACCTGTGGATAGTGAAACCCCGTGAAAAGACAAACAACCTCTGTAACATCCCGCTTTTGAGCATTCCCAAACAGATACTTGAAAAGTATAAGGATAACCCCTACTGCATGGATAAAGGAACTTTGTTGCCCGTTCCCTGCAATCAGAAGATGAACAGCTACCTGAAAGAGATTGCCGACCTTTGCGGTATTAAAAAGAACCTGACCACGCACACAGCCCGGCACAGTTTCGCTTCGGTTATTGCGCTGGCTAACAACGTGTCACTGCCGAACGTGGCTAAAATGCTGGGGCATTCATCCACCCGAATGACGCAGCACTACGCAAAGGTATTAGACCAAACGATACTAAGGGATATGCAATACGTAGAGAGAAAAATATCATTTTTCAGCAACTTTAATGCTGAATTGTAAACTTTTAAAAGGAAAAAGGCCTATATTTGCATTTAAAGTAATCGTTATAACAGCCATGAACAGAATCATAGAAAACTTAAAAGTAAATAATCCTGCGATATATCAAATATTGCAAGAGCAAGAAAAACAAAAATGGGAAATAACTAGTGGAACTCGTTATAAAACCGTCAGTGACACTGTTTCTGCAAATTCTTCAATTGAATATAACATTAAATCTAAACCGAATCAATTATGCCAACATGGAGTGAAATATTAACAGAATTAAAAGTCGAAAGTGCCCAAGGGAATTCTGCTCCTTTTGATTTTATTCGACGCAAATACCTTTCTGAACTATCTAAATATACAAACAGAAATATTATTTTGTACGCAACTGCTTTTACCCAAAAAGGTGGAGCTCCCGAATTACTTTCGGTAACAGAGGAAGATGTGCAAGGAATGATGGAAGTTTCATACGGACTTGAAAAAAAGCCTGTAGATTTAATTATACACAGTCCGGGAGGTTCTCCCGAAGCAGCAGAAGGTATTGTCGAATATTTGCATGCTCAATTTCCTGAAGTAAGAGTTATTATTCCCCAAATAGCAATGTCTGCTGCCACAATGATTGCATGTTCAGGAGCTAGTATTGTCATGGGAAAACATTCTAATATAGGTCCCGTAGACCCACAGTTGATTATTAATAGTCCTAACGGTCCCACAAGTAATCCAGCAAAAGCAATAATTGACCAATTCTATAAAGCATTACAAGAAGTAAACGAACCCAATAAACAAGCATGGGCTATATTACTTAATCAATATGGTCCTTCTGTCATTACACAATGTGAAAATTATATCAAAATGTCTGAAAACTTAATTAGAGATTGGCTTAATAGATTCATGTTCAAAACAGAAGCTCCAGATGTCAAAGCTCCTATTATAGAGAATATAGCATCTTTTTTGGCTAATCACGATAACTTTAAAAGTCATGGTCGCCATATATCCCGTGAAAAAGCAGAATCAAAAGGGTTAAAAATAGAATATCTTGAAAAAGACTCTCAATTACAAGATTTAGTTCTGTCTGTGTTTCATGCTACAACTCATACATTTTCATCAACACCTGCAATGAAAATTATAGAGAATCAAAATGGGAAAGCATTCATAAAAATTCAAAATTAACAAGATATTGAAAAGACTATCCGCATAAACATGAAGAAGCCAGCAACATAGTTTTCAAGAAACCATGATTGCTGGCTTTTAATTAATCAAACAATAAATACAGAAAACAAGATTTCACGTTTTCAAGATTTCATTTTCTGTAATACCTTTCCAGCAGGTCTAAAATCTCGCTTTCCCGGTAGATGATTTTTCCCGGAAGCTGCACATATCCCAGCAGTCCCGTGTCCCTGTAATCCTGCAACGTTCGTTTGCTGATGCAAAGCCGTCTGCACACTTCCTCGCCCGTCAAGTAGTGTTCACCGTTCAATACCGGGCGATAGTTCATTACCACGTACTCCACGTTTTCCAGCACCCTGTCAAGGGAGGAAAACAGTACCAGCGTGGTTTCGGAATCTTTCGTTATCAAATCCATACGCCTACTTTTTAGAATTGTCCCTTACTTGGCTAAGCAGAAATGTTTCCACGTCCGAAGCCTTATAGTAAATCTTATTGTTAATCTGCGAATAAGGCAGTTTCCCCGTGTCACGGTAGGTCTGCATCGTCCGGGCTGAAACATTCAGCAAACGGCAGGTCTCGCAGTTATCCAGCCATTTGTCACGCTTCCTGCGTAAAGGCACACAGAGCGCATCCACACGCCCCACAAAATTTTCAAACCTCTGTTTCCAAAATTCAAAAGTTTTCTTTTCAATCGTCACTATTTCCATAACCGATATATTTATTATTATCAATACTCCGTTTTTCTTCACTGGTGCAAATATATAAGACTGAATGACAGGTTGTTTCTTTCTGTCCGCAAATGACCTTGCGTGTCCAAAAATGTCCACCACTGCCCCAAACGAGCAGGAAAGAAACAATAAGAGAACAGAAATCCCGGTTTCCCCCACTTACTTATTAAGTAAGGTAATGAACACAAAGCCGTTTTCTATTTACCGACATTAATTTGGTGCAGAGCGCAGCAAAGCGATTCCAAACGGCTGACGCTTTGTTTTTTACCGATTTTTCTTATTTTATTTGTGGTGCTAATTCAAAAAACAAGCACCTATGAATAATCCTTTCGAAGAAATTTTCAAACGGCTGGAGAACATCGAAAAGATGATTGCCCCGGTCATGGGCGCACAGCCCGAAGAACGGCAGGACGGAAAAGAGCCTGTGTTAGTCAAAATATCCGTTGCCAGCGGCATAACCGGGTATTCGGTCAATTACCTGTATCATTTAGCCAGCAAGGGACTGATACCCTGCGTCAAGCGTGGGCGTACCCTGCGTTTCGACATGGAGGAACTCAAAAAGTGGATGCAGCAGCAGTATGTCCCGGCTTCTAACAGACTTCCCGATGAAAAAGAAAAGAGGTGATGAAACACGGCATATCGAGGGCTGGCAGTCGAAGAACGAGCGCATCGAAAGCCTGTTGAACGTCCTGTACGATTTCCGGTTCAACACCGTAAAGAGCCGGACGGAATACCGGGCTGCGGGTTCTTCGGACTTGTACCAGCCCGTTACAAAATTCGCCCTGAACACTTTCAGGCGCAGGCTGGACGCAACGGCTGACATAGCCACCTCAACCGACAACATACGCATGATACTGGAAAGCGACTTCGCAAGAAAGGCTCACCCCATACAGGAGTATTTCAACGCCCTGCCCTTACTTAATCCTGCCGAACACGGGCATATCGGCAGGCTTCTGAACACGGTACAGGTAGCCAACCCCGGCAAATGGGAGGAATATTTCACGAAATGGCTTATCGGTGTGGTAGCCAACGCGATGAACGACACGGGGTGTCAGAACCATACTTGTTTGGTACTGACCGGGGACAGGCAGGGACAATTCAAATCGTGGTGGCTGGACAACCTTTGCCCGACACCGCTTAAGAACTACCTGTTCACCGGGAAGATAGACCCGCAGGGCAAAGATATCCTGACACTGATAGCCGAATACCTATTCATCAACATTGACGACCAGCTAAAGGAACTCAACAAGCAGAACGAGAACGCATTGAAGAATCTTATCACCACTCCGGCGGTGAAGTACCGCAGACCGTATGATATTTACATCGAGGAATACCCGCACCTCGCCAGCTTCATGGCTTCGGTGAACGGCAACGAGTTCCTGACCGACCCGACAGGCAGCAGGCGTTTTTTGCCGTTCGAGGTGCTGCACATAGACAAGCCCACGGCAGAAAGCATCCGCATGGATAACGTCTATTCCGAAATCATGTACTTGTACCGTCAGGGCGTGCGCTACTGGTTCAATGATGCGGAGATTGAAGAACTGCACCTGACAAATGCGGAATTTGAGGTACAGACAATCGAGTTTGAGATGCTGACACAATACTTTGAGAAGCCGACAGAGGAGGAAGAAGCCCTGTTCTTCATGACAACGGCACAGGTACTCGCATACCTGCGTAATATATCCCCCGTCCAGCTATCCGAAAAAAGGCTGGGCGAATCATTGCGGAAAATCGGTTTCAAGCGGGTACAGAAGCGCATCAACAACAACCATTATCCGGTATATGGGTACAGGATAAAGCCCGTTCCGGCTTCCCGTACAGGGGATGATTACGGGTAGAACCGGAATGTAGTAGCTTCTACATATTGTCTGATATACACATAATGATTTAATAAACAACAGTTTACCAATTATGTAGTATGAAGTAAGATAGAATCCCAAACTTTTGGAAAATCCGGGAAAAAGAAAAAACGGCAATATAATATATAGAATATATTTATTCCTTTTTTAAAGGATAAATAATTACTATGTTACTACATGTACTACAATCCGTTGAAAAAGAAAAAGATAGATGTAGTAGTGTCCCGTACTTCTTCTTACTCGCTTCTTGCTTCATTATTACTATCGTTAAATAAAAAAATAAAGATTATGACCTACAAGGAAGCCAACAATATCAGTATCAAAGATTACCTGAACTCTTTGGGAATCCAGCCAGCCAAGGAAAAGGGAAGCTACGGGATGTACCGCAGCCCCTTACGGGAGGACAACACGCCAAGTTTCAAGGTGGATTATAACGCCAATTTATGGTGTGACTACGGAACTGGTGAGGGCGGGACGCTCATCGACCTTGTAATGAAGCAACAACAGTGCAACGCCTACGGTGCTATCTGCCGACTGGAACAGGGCGACACCGCCTCTTTTTCCTTTCACGGGAAAGAACTGCCCGAAAGGGACACGAAAAGGCAGGCAGCCAGCCCGATAGAGATACGCAGAATACAGCCGTTACAGAATCCGGCACTCATACGCTATTTGCAGGAAAGGGGGATTTCCCCCGGAACGGCATCCCCATACGTGCAGGAAATGTATTACCGCATCGGTGGCAAGCCTTATTTTGCGCTGGCGTTCAGGAATGATTCAGGAGGTTACGAGCTTCGCAATCCCCGTTTCAAGGGCAGCACATCGAAAGACATCACCCATATACGGCAGCAGGGAGAGCCGAGAGATACCTGTTTCGTGTTCGAGGGCTTTTTGGATTTCCTCTCATTCCTCACTATCCGGCAACAGAAAAGCCCGGATATACCCTGCACCGACTGGCAGGACTACGTTATCCTGAACTCCACCGCCAACACGGATAAAGCCTTATATCCGCTGGCTGGTTACGGGCATATACATTGTATGCTTGACAATGACGAAGCCGGGAGGAAAGCGGTTGAAGCCATAAGGCAGGAATACAAATGGCGTGTACGTGACGCATCACACCTGTACAGCGGTCACAATGACCTGAACGACTATCTGCGTAGCCTTAAAGTGAAGCAATCCCAAGATTTGACAGTTACCGACAAGCCCCAGCCGGAGCATGATAACAGACAAAATCCGGGTGAAAAAAGAAAGAGAGGGCTAAGGATGTGACCTGCAAGGCTGGCGGCATGAACCGACGGCAGGCTGTGTGATTAGGGAGAGCAAGGTTATGTTTCGGTAGACCGAAACACCTTGCTTTGCTTGACAGCAAAGAAAATTTCTCCCGTTGGTCGCAATTTTTAAGATACCACCTAAAAGTAAAAACGTATGACAGGGATAAGGAACAAACCGGGAGGTCGCCCGGCAAAAAGCCGGATAGACAAGCAGAACCGGGTAGTCAGCACGAAGTTGACCGAGTTACAGTTCTACGCAATCAGGAAGCGAGCCACCGAAGCCGGGCTGCGTGTCAGCGAGTACGTCCGGCAGGCGGTCGTTTCGGCAGAGGTAACGCCCCGGCTGAACAGGCAGGATGCGGACACTATCCGCAAGCTGGCGGGCGAAGCCAACAACATCAACCAGCTGGCGCACCGGGCGAATGCCGGAGGGTTTGCACTGGTAGCGGTGGAACTGGTGAAACTCAAGAACAGGATTGTTGAAATCATAAACCAACTGTCGGATGATTGGAAAAATAAGAAAGGGAAGCGGATTTAAAGGCTGCGTGAACTATGTACTCGGCAAGGAACAGGCAGCCTTGCTTCATGCGGAGGGAATATTAGCCGAAAGCAACCGGGACATCATACGCAGTTTCATACTGCAAGCCGGGATGAACCCCGACCTGAAAAAGCCAGTCGGACATATTGCGCTAAGCTATTCCCCGGTGGACGCACCCAAGCTGACAGACGGGAAAATGATACAGCTTGCGCAGGAGTACATGCGTGAAATGAAAATCACCGATACGCAGTACATCATCGTGCGCCACCAAGACCGGGAACATCCGCACGTACATATCGTGTTCAACCGTATAGACAACAACGGCAAGACCATTTCGGACAGGAACGACATGTACCGCAACGAGCAGGTATGCAAGAAGCTGAAAGCCAAACACGGGCTTTATTTCGCTAAAGGCAAGGAGCATGTAAAACAGCACCGTTTGAGAGAGCCGGACAAATCCAAATACGAGATTTACAATGCCGTAAAGGATGAAATCGGGAAATCAAGGAACTGGCGGCAGTTACAAACCCGGCTGGCAGAAAAGGGTATCGGGATTCATTTCAAGCACAGGGGACAGACTGGCGAAGTGCAGGGCATATCTTTTTCCATAGGTGAATACACGTTCAAGGGTTCGGAGATAGACCGCAGTTTCAGTTTCTCCAAACTGGATAAATGTTTCGGGGATGCGGGGCTGAACACTGCCGGAAACAACCGACAGACGGTTTCCGCACCTGTTCAGGAGCTATCGCAGACACTGGGCAAAGCCGACAGTCCGTTACTGACAGGCTTGGGCGGTCTGTTCTCCGCCCCGTCCTCTCCGGCTGATGAAACACCCGACAATCCCGGTGAAAGAAAAAAGAAGAAAAAGAAACGACACTTAAAATTATAGGAACATGGAAAATAACTTAATTTTGGAGGGACTTCTCTCTATGGTTACGGAACTGAAAGAACGGCAGGAGAAGCAGGTAACGCCAGCCAGCCGGGAGGAAACGATTAACCGACTGGACGTTATCGAACAGCGCATTTCGGAAATGCAGGGCAAATCCGGCATTCCTGAAAACATGGTGCAGGAGATTCTAAACCAAATCGGCAGTATCAGAAAAGGTCAGTCCGAGAACCAAAAACAAGACCTTGAAGATATAAAGGGGCTTATCGTGACCTCGCACCGATATTTCAAGGAGCGGTTAAAGGTGTTGTTCCCGGCTGATGATACACCAGCCGGAGAAATAACGCCCGTTTCATGGTACGGCAAACTGATATATCGGGTAACTCCCTACCTGAAACCCAAGTTTTTTCTTCTTTCAGCAGGTTTTATTATCTGTATCATTTCGCTAATCTTGAATATTCGTTTTACGGAACGGATGCAACGGTTACAGGACAACGATATAAAATACCGCTATATCCTGATGAAAGGAAAGGCAGACGGCAGCAGCCTTGATTTGCTGGAAACGAAGTTCAGCCGGGAACGGGACAACGCTTTCATCCGAAGCCTGACCAATTCGGTGAAAGGCTTTGAATACCGCAGCAGGAAACAGGCGGAAGCGTTGGAACGGGCAAGGCTGTTGAACGAACAAGCCGAGCAGCTAAAGGAGGAAGCCGACAAATTAGGCAAGCCATAAAACAAAAGCAAAGCCGGAGCAGAACCGCCCCGGCTTTCTAATTCACTTCTTTTTCTTCGTGCAGTGTTCTTTCTCGAACTGGCGCAACGTGGTAACGCTGAACCGCTCCTTGATGAACTCCCGGACATCGGAAGCCTTATAGTACACTTTTCCGCTGATTGTGAAATACGGCAGCGCACCGATAGCCCGGTAGCGTTGCAGGGTCTTGATACTCACCTTGAAGAGCAGGCACAAGTCCTGATTATCCAGCAGGTTGTCATCTTCGGGCAGCACCCTGTCGGCATTGCGCAGTACCCGTACATCCTTGCAGAGTTCTTCCAATTTGGCGTACAGCTTCTGCATCCATACGCTGAAATCGTCATTGTCTATATACATGATTGCTTCATTTTTCTGATTATACATTATGGTCTGTCAATCGATTGATGAAGCAAAGTTCAGAAAACGGACGCAAAGAAATTACGGGGGAGCTAATGGAATCCCCTATAAATAAATCGTAAGCCGTTGGTTATCTGTACCCTTTCTTGTCATGTTCCTTGCGAATAAGCTCTGCCAGTCCATTAAGAAACTCTGTCAGCTTGCCCGGCTTTCGTTTTATCACGTCCTCATGCTTTTGGTAACAATCACCTATCTTGATATTGAAAAGCCATTCAAAGGCTTTCGTCAAGTCCACTAAATAAACAGGCTTGCCATTTTGATACACAATCTTTTGGGAAAGGAACAGCCCGCTAACTATTTCCATGATATTGATAAGAGTGGTTCTGTCAGCGAGATATAGAGGGGAAAGGGCTTGTTTGTTGGTGCGTTGCTGCAACTGTTCCGGGTACTTGATACGCCATTCGATTAGGCGTATTTCGGTATTCAGTAACCCTATCGCTTCATCAATTAGATGCAAATAGGATATTTTTTTCCTGCTCAAACCATACACGGTATGATTTAAGACGATACAAACCAAAAGAGAAATAGCGGAGTAAAATGCTATAATCTTGTTCTGTGATACTGAAATCGGCTACATGGGTCGCCAATTCTTCGATAGCTTCTGCAAATTCAGATGCAGACACTTTACGTTGTGAGCATTCCGACAATAAGCGGAAAAATCTTTGGTCGAATATTTTTTTCATTTAGTCGATTAAAAATACTATTTGACAGCAATCAAATAGAAATGTTATTGATAATATTTTTAACTTCATATTTTAAAGAATCTGGTCTTATTATAGTTGCACTATCTGCAAAAGACAGATACCAATGTGCAAACTTACTGATTGAAAATGTTAGAAAATGAAGCTCAAACATATCCCCTATCTCTTTCTCAGATGTTAATCCGTAATAATATTTATCATCATTCATTATGGAGGTTTTATTCTTTTCTATTCTTATAACGATTTCATGTAATTTTTCTTTATCATAAAACTCGCGTATGAATTTTTCCAAAGGAGGATGTTCCCGTGATTGTAATTCATTAAGAATGTGCATTTTTTGAATTCTATCTATCCGAAATGTAAGATAGATTTCTTTGGGAAGATAAAAGCCTATTAGATACCAGTTAGTTCTCGAAAAGAAAATTCCAACAGCTTCAATCTTTCGTTCTGAAACACTTAACGCATTACTTCCCAAATAAGATATTTCAATAATTCTTTTTTGGTATATACTTTGTAAAATAAGTAAAAGAATATCAGGTTTATAGGTAGATGATTTATAAGTATCCAATACAGACATGCACTTTTCCATTGTTTCTAACATATTTTTGTCTGCAAAACGCATGACAGACCTAATCTTTTCTATTCCAGACTTATAATGTTCGTTGCTATTTGAATCAGTTAGTTCATGTACTAATTTCTCTGCAATCAAAAAGGACAAAGCCTCTTTTTGAGTAAACATTAGAGGAGATAATTTGAATCCTTCTGCAAGTGAATAACCAATACCGGGATTTCCTATGATAGGAATGCCTGCCTCTTCCAATGTTCTTATATCTCGATATACAGTGCGAATGCTTATATTAAAACGTTCTGAAATTTGCTGTGCTTTCACTAACGAGTACGATTGTAACTGAATCAATATAGCAGAAATACGGTCTATTCTATTCATTTTGCATCTTTAATTTGAATATTTGAATCTTCAATAATAACAGCTTGTTTATTACTTATAGGAATAAGCTGCAACTTCTCATTATATAGTTGAACTATCTTTTCACCTTTTTTCTTGAATGGAAAATTTCCATAATGGGGAATCGTATAAAAATCGACCAAATCTAAAGAAGTACAGTCTTTCAATTCAGGAGCCTTTTCTATTGGATCAAAATTCACACTTCTCATATATTCTGCATCGGGAGAGGCTATTATTGCTCCGGCAGATTCCCCAATATACAGTTTACCCAATTTCACTTGTTTAGATATAATTTTATCAACACCTTTTCTTTTTAACTCTTGCAAAAGGAAAAATGTATTTCCACCTGTTATGTAGATATAATCGCATTTATGTAATATAGAAGATATTTCCTCTTTGGGCAGTTGGGTAATCTCGACTTCTTCAACAATCATTCCTGCTTCTTCTAAAGCCTTTTTCCCCTTTTTTACATAGAATCGTATTGGTTCTGTAAGGCTTGCAGTTGGTATAAAAGCTATAATTTTCCCTTGCAAATCTTCTTTGGCACAATCGACAAATAGATTAGCAACATCAGCAAATGATGAGCATAAAAATAATCTTTTCATATTCTATAATATTAAGTTGAATACTTTTTGATACAAAGATAGCGTCTTCTATGACAGCCCTATGTCAGTAAGTCTAATATTGAAGAGTTTTTTTCATCAAAACAATCCATTATTGAAATTTACCCTATTTGTAATGTGGCTGCACGTTTCGAAACCAGTGGGGTTTATGTAGTTATACATATTACTCGATAAAAATACTCCTTTACGATTCAATCTATTGGGAAAATTGATACCTGACATTTCGACTAAAGTTCTTTCTATATACTTCATGGATATTGAAAACCTTCCGTCACATAGCCTGCAATTCTTCTTAATGATACAGAGAAAAATCCTCAAAACAACTCCTAAAAGAATACTGAACAAAATTCAAACAGACTTTTAGCAGTAAATACAAAAAAAGTTCTTGGAAATATTGATAATTCCAAATAAATATCTACCTTTGCACGCAGAAATCGAACCTAAGACACAAACTTGTGTTGAACGGTGCAAAGTTGTGAAAACCTTATTCAAGGGACTAACATCGTAATAAAGATATAACTTATTGAGAAATAGTGCTATACAAGCCGACTTTCGGTTGCTGGTGGCACCACTATCAACTCAGTAACAAAAATCCCTTGAACTTCAAAAGTTCAAGGGATTTTTGTTTTATCTCTTTTCTTATTCACTCTATCGGTGTTTAAGTACACACATGGCTTCCATCAGCATACAACCGGTCAGATGCGATGTCAATCCCACACTCTCATCATCAGCAGGTGCTTTTCTCCAACGACCGCTATATAACATAGTCTTCTGATTCACCCCCTGTTCTGCCATAACCGTAGCACAATGAGTTATGTAGTCGCGAAACTTATTATAATTGGCACTATCCAGTGCAGGGTCATTAATCAGTTTCACAAAATAACGGAAGAAGATGCCATGAAACAAGCCACCGTCACCACCTTCTGCATCGGAGAGTACACCTTCATTTGTCGACAAATGGTCAATCACAAAATTGGCCGCTTTTACTGCATCTGTCAGATATTGCTTATCACCGGTAATCTTATACAGTTCATGAGCTGCTCCCAAGAAAGTACCTGAGTTGTACGAAAATACCCATTTGGTAATCTTGCCTTCTCCATTCATGTTGTCATACACTGCCCCTGTCTGACGGTCGAACAAGTTATTCTTCTCCCATGTATATATTTTAATGGCCTCATTCAGATAAGCCTGTTTGGGTTTTCCGGCCTTTTTGCCCATAGCATCATAAAAATTATACAACCGGGCAGCAATAAGGGCAGCAGGACCATTGGAACAAGCGTTCTTAGATTTTACCACATCCGTCTTCCAGGTAATGCCACCAAACCACGGAGCCTCATCTTCCGGTCCCCAAGTAGACCAAACCCAATCATCGTAGGTCTGTCTCGCCTTTTTCAGATACTTGGTATTCTTAGTGCTTTCAAACATGCGAATCTGTGCCAGAGCAATCCATTCCATATCGTCTACAAACACATTCCACCATGGGTCTTCCTCTCTGCCCGCAAAATTGAATTTCGGTGCACCTTCCCACCATAACGGGTATATATTCAAATACTGTTTGCTTCCGGTACGCATATATGCATCTACCATGACATCCATAGCATGTGCCTGTGGCCAATAATGATTGGTAGTCATATTGGAAAGATCACTACCATAATTAAAATAAAACCGATTCTCATACCCTTTGAAGTTTGCGCCCCAAAAATGCTTGATAAGGGCTTGCGACATACCATCTGCCATTTTCTGCCAATAAACAGGCGTCTTTTCCGCCAGACTTGCTGTAGTTTTTTCTACAATTACAGGATTGCTTCCCCCTGTCTCCGCAGAGAGCTGCAAAGTCAAGCTGAGAAAAAATACCGTAATCAATAAGTTCTTCATGTTTTCTGCGTTTAAAAGTTAATAATATTTCAGACTCAGCGGGCAAAGGTATGAAATAGTAGAGATAATGAATCATTATTTCTTGCCATTTTTGTACGATATGCTGCATTCTTCTTCCGGTTACCCTCCGTTCCCCTGTCTACCTGCAATACTATTTTTACGCATAAAAAATCCCTTGAACCTCTGAGACTCAAGGGATTTTTATTTTATCATATTACACTTAAGCAAATGAATATCTAAAAATAAGTTTCAATACTTACATTTTTTGTTTTAATTCTCCACCGGTTTCTTTTCGAGACAGATATTGACCGCATTCATTCCTTTCACACCACGTTCAAGATCGAATGTTACAATATTACCTTCCGAGATATTACCAACGACATTATTAACATGGAAAAAGTACTTATCAACTCCGGCAAGGTCCTTTATAAAACCAAAGCCTCTTGCCCCATTAAAGAATTCAACTCTCCCTCTCAATATAACGGGTTCCTCGTCTTCTTTCTTCGGAGTTGCAATGATTATCTCATCCAGGTTTATCTCTTCCTTTTTAATGTTTTCAGCCGGAGGAGTCGAAGTTATCATTCCATTCTCGTCCACATAAGCAATCATATCATCGAAGCTGCTTTTACTGGATAACTTTTTGCTATCCTTTTTCTTTTGTTTTTCTTCTCGTTTAGCGAGTCTCTTTTTTTCATTTTCACGTTTACCTACCGTAATGGATTTTGCCATAGAACTTATATTTAATTTATACTATATTTTAATGAATAATGTAAGGGAATGACCTTAAATTGTAAAATCAGCCCTATTTAGTTTTTTGCCTGTCAATTTCTGAATATCATTAATCTGTTTGCGTTCTTCCTGAGAGCAGAATGTAAGTGCCATACCTGCATTTCCTGCTCTTCCCGTACGCCCGATTCGATGTACATATGTCTCAGGAACATCAGGAAGATCATAATTGATAACCAACGGCAGCTCATTAATATCAATTCCCCGGGAAGCGATATCTGTGGCAACCATCACTCGCGTTTTACCCGACTTGAAGTTACCCAATGCGGACTGCCGCGCCGCCTGACTCTTATTTCCATGAATAGCCTGGCTGCCAATGCCGGCTTTACCCAATATTTTAACTATCTTATCAGCATTGTGCTTGGTACGCGAAAAGATAAGTACCGACCGGTCCTCCGATTTTTGCAAAATTGAAATCAGCAACAGGCTCTTTTCTTTCTTCTCTACAAAGTAAACCAGTTGCTTTATAGAATCTACCGTTGATGATTTCGGTGTAACATAAATCTTCAACGGATTCTTCAGCAAGGAATTAGTCAGAGCAATAATCGTATCAGGCATTGTAGCCGAAAAGAACAAAGTTTGCTTTTCTTTCGGAAGTTTCGGCAATATTCGTTTAATATCATGTATAAAGCCCATATCAAGCATACGGTCTGCTTCGTCCAGAACAAAATACTGAATATTATCCAATCGTATATGTCCTTGATTCATCAAATCGAGCAAACGCCCCGGAGTAGCAACCAGAATATCGATTCCTTTATGCAGCATATCCACTTGCGGACGTTGATTCACGCCTCCGAAGATGACTCCGTGACGGATACGTGTATACTTTGAATAATCTTCAATACATTCACTGATTTGCAATGCGAGTTCGCGGGTAGGAGTCAAAATCAGAGCTTTGATTCCCGAACGCTTGCCTTCTCCCTTATTGAGATGCAAATGTTGTATAATAGGTATTGCAAATGAAGCAGTCTTTCCGGTTCCAGTCTGCGCACAGCCTAAAATGTCTTTTTTTGCCAATGCTACAGGAATCGCTTTCTCCTGAATAGGAGTAGGTACTGTATATCCTTTTTCTTCAATTGCTTTTAAAATAGGTTCGGTTATATTTAATTCTTTAAATGTCATAAATGTTATTTTTGCTGTTTCAGCACAGCGGTTAATTTTATATATAGTAAGAGAGCACAACACATTCAATACTGAATATGCAAGGTCTCCGATATTAAACCAGTTTGTGAGTCGCTAAGAAAAACTCGCGTTCCAGTGTATTCATCACTTCTTTCACACTGCTTATTTTATCTGCGAGAAAGGCGTTGCTACCGGCAAAAGCATAACCTTTTTTCATATTTCCTTTGGCCGCATTATACAGCGCTTTAATAATGCAATAAGGACTTTTTGTATAGTCACACGTCTTAATGCAATGGAATGAGCATTTCCTCGGCTTTTCCAGACCATTATTCACACTATGAATAAATTCTCCGTCAATAGCCCGTCCCGGCATTCCAACAGGACTTTCAATAATAAGAACATCTTCGGATTTGGAGTGAATATACACTTCTTTGAAAGTTTCCGAAGCATCACATTCAAGGGTCGTCACGAAAATACTTCCCATCTGCACTCCCGAAGCTCCCAGTTCCATAAAGTGCGCAATATCTTCCCCTGTCGAAATTCCACCGGCGGCAATCACCGGAATATGTTTCTGTTCTTTATAACTGGCCGCAATCGCCACCACTTCGGGAATCAATACATCCAAAGCATAATTCTGGTCTTGCAGCTGTTCTTTCTTAAACCCCAGATGCCCTCCGGCTTTGGGACCTTCTACCACTATCGCATCCGGCAGATAGTTATAATTCTTTTGCCATTTGTCACAGATTATTTTGGCAGCTCTTGAAGAAGATACAATAGGTACTAATTTCGTAATACTCCCCGTAGTCAAATAGGAAGGCAAATCAAGTGGAAGCCCGGCACCGGAAAATATCACATCAATCTTTTCATCAATCGCAGTACGCACCATATCAGCATAATTCGATAAGGCAACCATGACATTCACACCAATAATACCTTTTGTTTTCATGCGTGATTTGCGAATCTCTTCTTTCAGGCCGCTGATGCATTTTTCAGTATAAGTGCCTTTTTCTTTGGGATAAAGCAACCCCAGACCTGCACACGATATAACTCCCACTCCTCCTTCGTTTGCTACTGCTGACGCCAGACCGGACAATGATATCCCAACTCCCATTCCACCTTGTATAACAGGTACTTTAATTTCAATATTTCCTATAAAAAATGATTTCATATATTTTATTCTGTGCTTGGCCATTTCAAAATCAACACACTCCGAACATACTCTATTCAAGTATTCAAAGTCGCCTTCATCATTGGCTGTTCGCTTGATTGGATATTATTTATTAAACTCTCACTCCTGTTTCTTCCAAGAGCATTGTATTACAAAAAAGCCTAATAATCTATTGTCAGAATGGAAAGTGCAGGATTATATACTCCTGATATTGCGCATAAAAGAGGCAGAATTAGCAGAACTTAAATGTAAAATGATTTTTCGTTTTCTCCGTATAACAGAAATTCCTCCGTTGAATCATGAAACGGTAATAGTCTGTATAAAAGCAGAAGACATTATCTTCTGCTTTTATTTATTCTGATATTAATATCTTCTTGAATTGTTATAACCACCTCCACGGTTACCACCGTATGACGGTTTTTCAGCGCGAGGACGTGCAACGCTCACTGAAATAACCTTCTGGTCATATTCAACTCCGTTCAATTCGTCAATAGCTTTTTGTCCTTCTGCATCATTCGTCATTTCTACGAAAGCGAATCCTCTGGATCTGCCGGTTTCTCTATCAAAAATAACTTTGGCTGAAGAAACTTCTCCATACTCTGCAAATAAATTTGTCAAGTCAGCATCATTTGTGCCATAACTTAAACCTGAAATGTAAATGTTCATCTAAAATTTTATTAAAAATAAATACTAATTTGGAGTGAGGAGGATAATTACAGAAGAGGACTACTTACTAATAATATATTATAAAGAAGAACTACACAATAATGATTCGTGACTCAAACTCTGGGAACAAAGATAACACAATTAATTAGATAACTATCTTTTTATTATTTATTTTTCAAGAGATGTTCAATAATTATCATTTGTTAGCACGATTATTGTATGGAAACAATAAGAATAAGCAAATCTCTACTCCTTCCTTGATAATATCACGGATTATATCTACTTTTGTCATACTTCAATCAAAAAAACAGTTCCATACATGCGGGAAATCAAGCTAACAGATATCACACGGGAAGAATTGTGGGCAAAGCAACGTTTGTCCTTTACCGACATCGACTATGCCGTGTGGGAACGGAATAAATCCATGCTTCATCAATTCTCGAAGATGAACCGGAACTGTACATTTGTAGTAGACGTATATAAATGCAGATATGCCTATGCTTCTCCGAACTTTGTAGATTTACTGGGATATGATGCCCACAAGATAGCAACATTGGAAAGGCAGGGTGATTATCTGGAATCGCGCATCCATCCCGACGACCGCGAGCAATTGCTCATCTTACAAATAAAATTAAGTCAGTTTATATACAGTTTGCCTCCGGAACAACGAAATGACTATTCTAATATTTACAGTTTTCGTGTTCTCAATGCGAGGCAACAATACGTGCGTGTTGTCAGCAGGCATCAGGTTCTGGAGCAGACCATCGATGGAAAAGCATGGCTGGTAATTGGGAATATGGATATCTCACCTGATCAACAAGAGGCCGAAACGGTAGACTGTACTGTACTCAATCTGAAAAATGGAGAGATGTTCTCTCCTTCTCCGTCACTGCAGACCTTCAATCCTCTCACCAAACGGGAAGCTGAAATTTTACGCCTGATCCAAAAAGGACTGTTAAGTAAAGAAATAGCAGACAAACTGTGTGTCAGCATTCATACCGTCAATATTCACCGACAGAATCTATTACGGAAATTAGGAGTACAAAATTCCATTGAAGCCATCCGAATAGGATATGAGACGGGGATATTAAGCTGATTAAGGCATCCATTCCAGCACTCCTCCCACCGGATGCTCTTTTCGCCATTCTTCAAACCCGGCATAAGTCCGCACTCCATCCCGTATGACAGCCTGATAATATTCTACCCCCATAATCTTTTCACTTTCGGGTGTCTCATTTTTCAATTGAAGAATTGTCCGCTTAATCTCATCTGTCAAGACGGAAGAAATACGTTCGGCTACTTTCTCAAAATATCCATCGTATCGGGAACCTTTCCGGATATGTATCATATCAATTTGCCAGAGTGCATTATCCGAATCCTGATACCAGGCATGCCATTCAACACACGCCTCAACAGTATGCAGCAGATTCACGCACTCTATCTTCTTCACTGACGTGTTTTCCGCCAGCTTCGCCATCGCCCTGAAACTATCGGCTAAACTTAAAGAAGACGTATATATATGAAAATCAATATCCCGGTGTTTCATCAGCAACCCCATACGAAGAGAACCAACCAGATTAACCTGTGCACCAATGCTTTCCCATATCGGTATAACATTGACTTTCTCTATTATTTCCCATGCTTTCTGCTGATTTCGTCTTGCAACATCAAGGATATCCATCTTTCTTCTAGATTAAATGAGCACGCAAAAATAAGAAAAAGACTTGATATATAGCTATAAATAACTATTTAATACCCCACCGGATCTAGCTAACTTTGCCACCCTTTCAATCAACTTTAATACCCAAACTGAATTTATATATGATATTCAACGAAACAGAAGAGCAGGAAAAAGCATATTTGCAACAGGTGCTCAATATCATCAATGATACGATAAACAGCACAGACAAGTCTGTTAAAGAGCACATAGATACTCTGCAGGAATACAAAGATTATCTATGGTCCAATAAAGACATCGATCCTCATGAAATCCGTTCCATGCGTGAAAGTATACTGAATCATTTTGCACGAGGCGAAAATGTGATAGACAAACGCAATCGCCTGAGTAAGATATTGGATATTCCTTACTTCGGACGAATCGACTTTAAGGAAAATGGAAGCAGCGGCAAAAAACTTCCTGTATATATAGGTATACACACATTCTACGATTTCAAAAACAAAAGAAATCTGATATATGATTGGCGGTCACCTATTTCGGGTATGTTTTATGACTATGAGTCAGGTGAGGCCACTTATTCTTCTCCGTCAGGTGAAGTGCATGGAGAGATTTCACTCAAGCGTCAGTACCGCATTCGCAAAGGTAAGATGGAATATATGATTGAAAGTTCCGTCACTGTTCATGATGATATCTTGCAAAAAGAGCTCTGTTCCAATGCAGACGACAAGATGAAAAACATCGTTATGACCATCCAACGCGAACAAAACCGGATTATCCGCAACGAAGATACGCCCGTACTCATCATACAGGGAGTCGCCGGCTCGGGAAAAACGTCTATTGCCTTACACCGTATTGCTTACCTGCTCTATACACAAAAAGGAAAAATTTCATCCAAAGACATTCTGATCATCTCACCTAATAAAGTATTTGCCGATTACATATCCAATGTCCTTCCAGAACTTGGTGAAACGACTGTACCAGAAACCAGCATGGAACAGATTCTCTCCACCGTCCTTGACAACAAATATAAGTTTCAGAATTTCTTCGGACAAGTCTCGGAACTACTGGAAAAGCCGGCTCCGGATTTTATCGAACGGATACAATACAAAGCTTCTTTCGAATTTGTTTCCCGACTCGACAAATTCATCCTCCATATGGAAAATCACTATTTCAGAGCGACTGATGTAAAACTCACCAAGTATATCACTATTCCCGCAGAATTCGTAGGGGAACAGTTCAAACGATTCCATCGTTACCCCATACGCCAACGATTTGAAACCATGGCAGATTACATTCTGGAAATGATGAAAATCCAGTATAACCTTACAGTGACTACCGCTGAGAAAAACCTGCTGAGAAAAGAAATTAAGAATATGTTTTCAGGAAATAACGACCTCCAGATCTATAAAGACTTTTTCGAATGGGCCGGAAAACCTGAAATGTTCAAGATGCGAAAGAATCGTATGCTGGAATATGCAGATATGGCTCCCCTGGCTTATCTGCATCTCGCATTGGATGGGAATAGAACTCAAACTCATATCAGACATCTTCTGATAGATGAAATGCAGGACTATTCTCCCATACAATACAAGGTGATCCAAAAACTTTATCCCTGCCGGAAAACAATTCTTGGAGATGCTTCTCAATCTGTCAATCCCTATGGTTCTTCAACTGCTGCCATGATTCAAAAAACGTTTACCACCGGAGAAGTAATGAAACTATGTAAGAGTTACCGCTCTACTTTTGAAATTACCAGTCTGGCACAGAAAATCCAGGCAAACAATGAACTGGAACCCATTATGCGACATGGAGAACAACCTGAAATTCTTCCATTCAAGAATACAGAAGAAGAAACGACAGGCCTTGTTAATTTGATATCGGACTTCAGAAACTCCGGATATACATCTTTGGGAATAATCTGTAAAACAGAAACTCAGGCAAAAGCACTTGCCCAGAAACTCCAAGTCCATACAGATAACATATCGCTTTTGTCAAGTCTAAGTTCAGCTTATACAAAAGGCATTGTTGTCACTTCCGCACACATGGCAAAAGGGTTGGAATTTGATGAAGTAATCGTTCCACAAGCTGATAATCAGAATTATCACTCCACCATAGATAAAAGTATGCTTTATGTGGCGGTGACAAGGGCGATGCATAAAATCACATTGACCTATAGCGGGATACCCAATCGGTTCATCGAATAATTCCCCATCAAGATGGTGTTTATTTGCCCGTTTACCGCTTCTTTGCATGCAGTATACCCTGGCTTAACCTGTTTATCAACTAATGTCTTACCCTGGATTTGGTTGACTACTATAAGTATCAACTAAAATGAATAAAAGATGAAAAAGAGTGACATGACCTTTAGTCCTTATCAGCTTGAACTTCTTGGCGATTTCTATCGTTCG
>NZ_JAMOKH010000052.1:0-42122 GCF_023656585.1 Bacteroides sp. B1-V-101
ACTCCAAAGAACTCTAATAATACTCTAACGAAAAACAAGAATATAAATACAGAATCACTATAGCTTTGTTCGATTTGCTATAGCGATTCTTTTTTATACGGGTACTTTATCGGGGGCTTACAAAATTATCATCTTGTATATCAAGAATATACTCTCCAATAGGTTCTGGATATAGGTTAGTCACATATATATTCAATACTACTTCCCCTAAATATTTATCTAGTAGCTTAGATTCAGAATAAGGAGTTTCGATAAAATGCCCGTTTGTATCACATTGACTTAACGTAGTAACTAAGAACTCTTTAACTGCATCTTTATTAGTATCTTTATTGACCCTAATCAGTCTATTCCCATTTCCATTTATTGCATTTATTATCATAATCAATTTGTTTTAAATCCGTTTTAGATACCGTTAGTCTAGTTGCCATAATTTATCAAGTTCTTCCCTTAGTTTTTTAGGGCAATCTTTTAACCAATTGTCCTTACTTGCTGGATTTATATGCCTATAAGGTTCTTCTTGAACATCCCAGCCCTTTATGTTTTTGCATTTTTCATGCAAGCTTGATAATTCTTCCTCGGTAAAGGAATTACTAGTAAACTTCTCGAAAAGTTCTTCTGTTGTCATAACCTCGTATTTATTCGTTTTATAAGTAGACAAAATAGCGTTGCTATAATTATCAATAAAAGTATGTTCTCTATATTTATGAGCCAACATCTAATATTCATATAATAATATTGAAGTACTCGTGTTTTGCTTAGCAATCCTAGTATGTAATCAATGCACACAAAAATTATAATTTCTGCTAAAGCTATTCTAACTATTTTGTCCATTCTGTACTTGTATCTTTCCATGTGTATTCATCTGATATACCATCCGTTTTATAAGTAGATAGAATAGTATTATAGCAATGACTATTAGTAATATATTCTCTGTTTGACATAATATATGGTATAGCATACTTTTTTTAATAACTAAATTATAATATGCTCCACTTTTGTATTTGTACCACCAATACGTTAATATCCCTTGTACAAAGCATTCTACTATAATTAATACAAATAATACTATTCTAGTCATTTTCATCTCTTATCTAAATTAATGCGAATAAATTTATCATTATTATACAAACAAATAATGGTTTTCACTTCTTCCTTTCTTGAATCTGTATATTCCAACTTCACTGTTATGATAACCTCACGTTCATAAGCCTTTTTACAAATAGCTTTACAGAAAAAACATCTACCACTCTTAGTATTGCCTTCAATAGTATAACTATAGTCTGTAATATCTTTCTTGATAATTCTATTGCCTTGTTCTACTTCTGAATCAATCATCATATCGAACCATTCACGAAGCGAATAATCATCTTTAAAAACATCGAAGTAAGTAGCATACACATTCAAACAGATTGTACTATCTTCATTTACGAAATGATTGCCATTACTTAAATCTGATTCTTCTCCATGTGTAAAGTTAGAGGGATATATCAAGAAATAATCAAAAGTCCTATTCCAATAAAACCTTGTATCATCGTATTGGTATATCCTATTTCTGTAATCAATCAGTTTCACACCTTTTACTCTTAATACAGAATCTACCCATTGCAAATGCTTAGCTTCTGATATATCCAAAGTAGGATGATTATCATATATAGATAAGCTAGCAATAGTAGCCTGTATATTACTATCCTTTTTACTAGTACAAGATAGTAATAGCATTAATAGTAATATGTAAATCGCATATATATTCTTCATGAAGAATACCATTCTCTATAAAATATCAATTATTACATATAAGATAAATCGCCAAAACCACAACAGGAACGATAATATACATTACTACCGCACCCTCTTCAAAACTCCCATTTTCTTTACGTGGACAGGTAATATATGCTATTATTGCATAAATTACAATTCCTATTACTACTCCCATAAGATTTAGTTAATATTTACTAGTATAAAAAGTATCTTTTGTGCAAACGTACTGTCCCTCCTTAATTTTTTTATATTGAATCCAAAGTTTCTTAGCAATATCATTACAAGGGTCAACGACTTCTACCCAAACATTATATTTCATATCAACAGCTACTGAAGTAGTATAATTTATAATCTTATACTTCTTTTTTTGAATTGCTCCATTATTAAAACAAGCAACTTCTTTCTGTTTAACTCTTTCCAATGCAAGGTTAATGACTTCTTGCGGAACTTTAGGCGTAAAATCTAAGACAGTTCTTTTAGGGGACTGTGGAGATTGAGCCATTATTCCAATATTCGTAAATAGTGCAAAGACAAATAAAAATATATATTTTACCATATAAAGAACGAATTAATCATTAAAAATTTTCATTTCAACATAGAATGTTCCCAATAAAACCAATATCCAGTATAGCCATGATTCATCCCATATAAACATATTGAATCCCGCAAGTTCTTCTGCATCATATTGAAAAGATGGTTCTATAAACGCAATACCAAAAATAGGAAGTGCCAATACAAAAAGTGCTATTCTCATTGCCAATGCAACAAGTGCAGGTGCAAATATTGCTAATACTATTTTTCTTTCCATATTGTCTTGTATTTATAAATCTAGAGCTTTACTTTTTATAGTAATTATGTATGGCTTTCCACCTTTGTTTACATCAATCAACTGCCTTTTGGTATTTCCTGCTAAAAAAGTTTCGGTCAATACTTGTACATTTCCTTCTGTATCAACATATTCCATGACAACCTTATCTATAGTAAAATCCGAATAATTCTTCAAAACCCAATATGTGGGTGGTTTAACTCCCCATTGTGCTAACAATGCAGAGAAAACGGAAATATCAAAAAAAGTAGCTTGAAAAACATTCTCTTTCTTGTTGTTCAATCTTACTGCGCTTCCAACAGGCTGAGGCTCTTCACGTTCAATCACAAGATATTTTGCTATATTATTACGCACTTCTTCTTTTGTTGTCGTTTGTTTTTGTTCTTCCTTATCATCTACTCTTTGATTACTTTGGATGTTATTACAGGAAAATAGTATAAACGAAAATATAAAGGATAATCCAATAAATAGTTTTTTCATATTGCTTTTTATTTTTTGATTAATAATTTAATTTGTAGTATAAGCTGCTCAAAAAATGAGTTGGCTACTTAAAAGATAGTAGCAAAAGTTGTTTCTTAATGTCTGATTCGTAGTTATATATCGTTTATCTACCCTGTTCCCTTTGGATAGTATTACACAATGAAAAAAGCGTGGGAACTATTGAATATTATCATATTGAGGCTCTGGACTGCCCAAGGTTGAATAATAAACAATAGCCCACGCCAAACGATATATAGACTATCTTAACAAGATAGGTATATAACATTGACGTGAGCGTTCTTGCCTATTATCTTCAACCTTCGAAATTGTCCAGATTCCAATATGAGATAATATCTTAAACGCTCTTCGTTAACTAATATGTCCTTTCAGCCCCAACACATTAGGTATCTGAAATTGGTACAAAGTTACGAAAAGCGTTTGTAATAGCAAGAACTATTGTTTATTAAAAGTTGAGGGCTATTTCTGCTTTATAAATTTATGGTAGTGGAAAAATTCAAAACTCCCCATATAAAAACTAAATTTCTGAATTTTTCCACCCTACCGATATTTTATGCTTATGGCTTTATAAACTGATTTTTTATCCGTTGAACGGTGGAAATACCAATACTTTGTAGCTTAGCTATATTTCTGATTGAATAGCCTTTCTTTAGTAAAGCTATGACTTCTTTATATTCTTCTTTTTTCTTATCATCCGTTTTGGTTGAACCTGTCTTTCTGCCAAGTTTACCACCTTTGGCAATATAATTCGCTCTACCACTATTCAAACGGTATTGGATATTGCTTCTTTCGATATTTGCCATTTCTGCAAGTACTGTCACCATGATAGACGCTATTGGATTAACTTCCCCATTTGGTTGCAAAGTATATAAGCCCAAGTTCTGTATGTAAACCGATACTTTCGATTCATGCAATATATCCAAAGAGCGAAGAACCTGTAATGTACTTCTCCCTAGTCTTGACAATTCAGACAAAAGTAGAATATTCACAGATTCACGTTTACAGTATTCTAAACATTCCCCTAAAATCTGTCTTTCCTCAATTCTCTTTGCACCTGAAATATGCTCCTGGAATATATTCACAATTTCTATATCCTGTGAGATAGCATATTTCTTTAAATCCTCTATTTGTCTGCTCGTGTCCTGTCTGTCATTACTTGACGAAACACGAGCGTATATTACGGCTGTTTTCATTTTATTCTTTGATTAAATTGATAACATGAAAGAATGTGTTCAAACCAACTTTGCAGATTTATTTGAACACATTCCTGTTTTGAACACTAACGAGGTTTATTCGCTTCCTCAATATCCCATAAGCCAACTAAAAGAATAAGTAGGATTAACGGAACACAACCTGTTATAAAAGACAATACCACCCAAAAGAGCCAAACAAGTATCTTATAATAAAACATGATTTTTTGTTTTACGTAGTTAATAAAATAGGAGAATACCCATTTCTGAATATTCCCCTGTTTAATCAATCAATAAACCACTTATATTTAGTGTCTCCATGCAAAGCGGCATTTATTCCCGTTGCTATTTCGGTTGCATTTACCGCTCTATCCAAGAATGAATCTATATAACTGCTCTTGTTTGCTCCTGTCAATAGATTATACAATTTCCACATACTTATGTCATTCCCCAAGCTCCCAAAGTTCTTATCATTGATATATGCTTTTGCAACTGTATTTATTTGCGAATCAGTGATGAGCATTTTAGGAATATCTTTCTGATAACCTTGTGGCAATGATTGATAAAGTCTCATTCTACCAAGTAATTGGCAAAATTGATGTTCTGTGAGATATGAGTTACTAAGTGTTCGCATTAAGTGTAGATGTTTTGCAGGTTGGTAACTCTGAAACATTTCCAATACAGCCCGATATAAATCTTTGGTATTAGTAACTTCCAAGCAACTAAGAAAACCGTCTGTTGATACACACAAGTTTGTACAAACTTTACAAGTAAAGCCAATAAATACCTTAAACCTTTCTGCTCCTTTCTTTGAATACAGATTTGTGTGATTATAAGCTCTCACACCACCAATAGTAAGAGTTAGCTTATTTCCGTTCACCGTTTCGTAAATCGTAGGAATCTGAATAATAAAAGCACATCTTTCGTAGTAGATAGTCTTATCACTTTCAAGAAGTTGATTTGCAGGTTTGTGTATTGCTTCGGGTATTCTCCCCTTGATAATGTGACTTACACGAATATCGGGCTTATCAATGCTTTCACCACTGAAAAACGTATTTGCAGCGTCATAAACAGTATCAATAAATGCAGGATGAGGAATTGTAAGCTCATTATCTTTGGCGAATACGGGTGTAATACAATCTTCTTTTAAATGTTGCATTGTTACCTCTAGCGTATTAGCTTCCAAGAAATGAGGATTCTCTTTTTTAACTTTTGGTTGTTCTTCGATTATTACCGCTTCTTCTGCATACTCACCAAAGTTACTTTCTCTTCTTACCTGTGGCACATTGCCAATAATTTGTAGATTTCTCATAACGAATAAAATTTTAAATGATTTATAAATTGATTACGTGGATTGAAATATATTTCGTTTTCTATCCAACTACCCTCGGGGGACGTTAGAACTACTCTACTCATTCGTACGTAACTTTCAATTCAGTAAATCATAGGAGAAATAAGCTGATATATATTTAAGCTCCTATTTTTATAGGTAGGGGGGATTATATATAAGTACCTATACTTTATTGCGTGCCTATGTATTACTATGCACTATAATAGAAAGGAGAGTATTATACTACTATATAAAGATACACTAAGTAGTAATATCAAAGAATGAGCATTGCTTATTTTTTTACCTTGTTTATTATGAGTAACTTTGAGTATTCTTAAAAATCAAGAACTACCTGTTTGACAATGATTCAACTCCTTGAATTATATGTAAATCAAACAGGTCATAGTTGCATTTTCCCACACTTCCATTGGGAAAATTAACTCCCATATTTAAAATTGCGAACTGCTATATCCCTTGTATTAGACAGGAATTTAGAAGTTCCACAAAAAAAGCCGCAGTTGAGCACATTTGTAAGTGTACTCGCTTGCGGCTATTTTTGTTTTTAGTTGGGAGTAGACTAATTTATTCGTCAAAGTCTCTATAATGAGCTTATTTGACCTTAGTAAGCATCTTTTCCTATACTTCATTTATCGAGTTTTCTAATAAACTAGGTTCAATCGTCACAATCCCAAACTGCTGATTTTTGTAACTTTTCGGGATAAATACTTCTAGCTGCTATAAACGGATATTCACTTTCATTGTTTATACACATCTCTACTATTTGTGGCTTTCTTGCCTTTGTATTTATGTTTAAAAATACTTTTTTAAAATACTCCCAATGTGGTTCTTCTGGAAGTGTTGGAAATCTCATGGGTAAAAGAATAGCGTTTATATAAGCTTCAAACATTAAAGGGGGATATTCTTTACATCTTACTGCTTTTGCATTATATATATTCCACCTGTCAAATATATAAGGAGCACACATTAGAAGCCCGTCACATTCCATTGGATTACCTTTGCTACTAAATTCATATCTATTCGGTGGTACTACTTCTTTTTCTAAACAATACTTATATATACTATTATATACCCTATCTTCTAATGTACCATTGAGATTAAGTAGAAAGGAATCTTCTAAAATGATATACCCACGTGGTATAGCTCTTATTAATCCTAAATTCTCACACCTACTCAATAAACTTTTAACTTTCTCCCTGCACATCTTTAACTCTTCTGCTATGGACTTTATATTTGCTTTCTCCTTTCTGCAAATAGGAGTATAAATCTTAGTAGTACCTATGTCACATAAACAAGCAAGACGAATTAAAAAGCCTTTTATCTCGTTCTCAATATCTGTCCTGTATATAAACTGTGGATTTAAAAAGTAGAATCTTTGTGGTTCATGGAAATAGTATAAATTCTTTTTCCGTTTATCTCCCTCATAAGGTACACCAAGAGCTTTATCAATTTCTTTTTTATCCTCTTCATTATTGGGATTCAAAGTTTTTATGGATAATATTGATTTATATTCTTTCAATTTGCCAATATAGCCCTCAACTGTACTTTCAGATAAATTTAGTTCTTCTTGCATCTTTTTCTCGCCAATAGCGGAAGCACATTCTTTATTGCATTTAGTCCGTATATAATAAAGTAATAATGCTTCCATATTGGCACTTTTACTTTGAGGAATACGTATCAGGTCTTTGTTTACCGTTATATATTTCATCAGTAGCTATGAAGTCGTGGTTATCAATCAAAACAATCTCCTGTTTTTCTTTTTCTATCTTCCTGTATCGTGAAGTACCAAAAAATATCTTAGCTTCTTTTCTATTCTTAAAAATTATTCCTGTTGGTTTGTGTAGTATCATATATAAAATACGAAAAACGGGGTGTACCCCTATGGATATTAGTATATTTTGTATTAGTATATTATCCTTGAGTATCTGACACTTTGAAAAACGAGAATCTGACACTTCATATAAATCTTAGTTAAATTGCATTTGGGGTATCGAATAGACCGTGATAACTTTTCCCTGTATCTTCCTTTTGCTTTTAATATAGCCATTTGAGCTAGCCCATAAGCCAACTCTAAGCCTGTTATCTGTAACTCCTTGCTTTAGTGCTTTTTCTCTGATTTCTTCATAGGTGAATGTTTGCATGGTACTGTTTTATAATAAAAATGGTGATAAAATAGTGTATCTTTTGTGCCTGTGCTATCTTATATACTATTTGTAATATATTGATACAAAGATACTAAGTTTTTAGGGAGTGACCTAATACTAGTACCACAAACTGAAAAAATCGACTAGAAGTATTAATAAAGTGTGATTACTGAATATCAAACCGATAAGAAGTATGTACATTAAAAGATTGTTACTTTTTGCTTCTCCTATTGATTGTTCTCTTTGTGTAGTCTGGTTTCCACTCTCTAAGGACTTCTGTTTTATTGTATTTTTCTAGTAAATCCCACACTTCTTGAAAACTATAGTCACCACATACATCATTATCAAACATATCATTATTTCCAGCAGTTATAGAAAAATCAGGCAATATATCCCTTACAGAAGAATGGAGCTTGTTTATCAACAATTTATCTTTCTTATTAAAAGTAATAGTTTCGTCACTGGCAAAAGCGTATTCTATTCTAAACTTGGGTTTGTTCACATTATAAAGAACATTATATTCAAGCCCACTGGCAAATAATACTGTGAATACCTTTTGATTCGTTTTTACGGAATAAATCTTGATAGCTTCAATTACTTTATGAAGTATGTCATATTTTTCCGATTCATCCGTAATATCTATGTCTTTAATTTCCTCAATGGCTTTTATCCTTCTTTGAATTGCCTGTTTTTTACTTTCAATAATGTCTATTTCTTTTTGATAATTGTTAGCTTCCGTACTCATTTTGTTAAAATCCTCCATTTTGCTAGTAAACACTGTAGGGTTAGTGTCTCTAATTAAAAGAAGGGTATCAAATAGCTTAGCTGCATCTTTATTGATTTTATCTCTTTGCATCTCAAAATTGTTTTTCGACTCTGACAATTTAGATAATTGCTCTTGATAGGGTTCAATCCGTTCTTGTGCCTTGCTGGATGCAATAGTACTCTTAAATAGTCTCTCAACTAAATTCCAAATTATAGGTTCAATATTGGTTGCACTAATACCTGCACTATGACAATCTGCAACATAATTAGCTCTAATGTTATCAAACCTCGTTTGGCAGGCATATATATTTCTACCACTGTTGCATATATACCTTCTACCACAATCTGTACAAAATATCAATGCTCTTAACAATGGTTTATTAACCATTTCAGACTTACTTCTATTCCTTCTTTCAGTCAATTCCTTTTCAGATTGTTCAAATACTTCTTCACTTACTATTGGTGGTGCTGAAACTAACTCAACAACTTTTTTATTTCTAATAGTCATTGTATATTTCGGCACTCCTTTATATACAGGATTATGCAATATATCTCTTACTGTTGCTAAACTCCAATTAGGATTGCCCTTCTTTGTTTTTATACCCTCACTAGTTAAAATCTTACTAATCCTATTGGTTGATACTCCGTCTATAGATAGTTGATACATTCTTCTAACAACTTTTGCTTCATCTTCATTTATTGTTAATTGTTTTGTTATCGAATTATAATTATAGCCATAGGGAGCTATAGGAGTATAACTATGACCTTCTTTTAGAATATATCTTCTTTTACTGGAAATTGTTCGTTCTTTCAAAGTCTCTATTTCTTGCTCTGCTATCATTGATATTACTCCAATGGTAAACATTGCGTTCTTATTTTCCGTGCCGTCATCATTCAAAGTATAGAGACCTTCTTTTTTAGTAAAGATACAGATTCCCTTATTAGCGAAATTCTTCACCGTTTGCTGAATGAAGATAGACCTTCGAGAAAGCCTGGATAATTCCCACACTAAAATAATATCAATATCATTTTTAGTTAATTTCTCTAGTTTCTTAAATTCTGTTCTATCATCTTTAAAACCAGAAACTTTCTCTTCAAAAATATATTTTACCTCAATATTATTACGGGCAGCATAATCCTTCAATTCATCCGTTTGCTTACCATAATCTTGTATTTCTGTAGATACTCTACTGTAAATTGCACCTCTCATAAATCTTGGCTATTTTAATATAGTACAAAGATAATAAATGGTAGTATTATGTGCAAATGTTTATTGTCATACCCACGCCAATGAGCTACCATGTTGAGGAACCAGCGATGGAAAAGCATCGTCCAATGCGGATTAGCACATGGCACACGGTCTGCCAGTTCCGTAATGCGGTCTTTTTTATCCCAATTAGGAAGATGAAAAATAAATTCTTCCAATGGATTATAAACAGATACTCGGTTTGAATGCAGATAACGGTCCACATCCCGGTCCCACACCGCAATACCCTCACTTTGCGCATCCAGCAGAATACTATTCTGCGCCCGTTTATCCAACGGACGGAAACGAAAATAAAACGAGCATCGTTCCCGGTATTCCACTTCACCTATCTGTGTATTGTAGCGGAATTCATAACGACGGTTCATAAACTCCTCTGTCTGCATATTGAGATATTGCTCTTTTGTCAGCCCGTTTTTCTTGCCGAAGCCTTTGCATTCCTGATACACATTGCCTATCATCTCGCGAACCAGCACAGCCTGCTTCGAATGATAATACCGATGAATGGTCCTCCTCACCACTTCCTCTTCCGGAATACCGGAAAGGAAACAATTTTCCGCCAACCGGACTACCAGGGGCTGCAAATCATCATTCCGCCTCCACCCCTCTTCCATCGACTGAAAAGTCTTTCGCAAGGCAGCCTCATACATCAATGCCAGCGCATCTTCCGTATCATATCCCGGAACGGCACGATTCAACGGAGACTTTTCCGGGGTCAGCTTCTCCTGATAATTCATTTCTTTCGGCATCCCGAAAGGCTGAGAAAGATAAAACGGCACGGAATTTTCCCGATAGAAAGGTTCGGGATCGTGACTCAGCCGTGAATATTGCTCCAAAACCGGCTCTTTCAACTGAATATCAAAGGGGATTTGCGGCTGATAGCATTTCACCGCCAAACGATACGCATGTGCCTGAAAAATTTCAGCTTCTTCCTGCGTCTGCGGCAACGTACCGTCCGGACGGGTAAAAAGAGTCCATATCTTCACGGAATTTCCACTCGCCCCCATGTATGCAAACATGGTCTGCGGCAATTCAGCCGCTTTTTTCTTGACCAGATCCACTTCTACTTTTCCCGCCAACGGACCTACGGTCAGTTCCACGATGCCATTATATACTTTCATTCGCTTCACGCCATTTACACGTCCGAAAACGGCAGCGGGTATTACTTTGGGAAGTTTTCCGGCAAAACTGCAAGATTCTCCGGGTAAAACAAAATGCAGGGCTTGGCGCAATCCGGTCACCGGACGGGTCTTAATCTCTGTTTTTATCTTCTCTATCAACAAGTTAAAATCTAATACACTTAATGCTTCGACTCCATCTTTCTCCCTGATCTGTGTTATCTTCATTACTTTTCTTTAATATTTATGTATATCCCTCAAAGGTAGGCATAAAACAGACAGCAAACAACCTTTCTATTCATTATTATTACAGAATATTTATCCGCCTTTCCATTCTTCTGGAAGCTCCTTGAATTAATAGTAAATAAAACGTTCATTAAGTTGTTTAGAAGCTTAGATTAATGTATCTTTGTAGTGATAAGAAATCGTTTTACGTACATGGTCCCATCGGTCCACGTATGTGAACTATTGGGTTCACGTACATAGTCCGAACGGTTCACGTACGTGGAACGAAAACGTGAAACAGACAAAATATATTAGTCGAGCCTTGTCTACATGTTAAGGTTACTAGTGTTTGTACTAACACACGCGGTATCAATTGAGTAACAATCCTATTAACCAACAAAAAACAAGTGACGCTATGGCAGCAGATTATGACTTTCGGCGAAAACCGAATGAAAAGGGAGACGGAGAAGTACAGCCTCTGTATCCCCGAATTGTATCCAAAGGAACCATTGACAGCAAACGGTTATTTCGTGAAATAGCCGAAGCCTCTTCTTTCACCGAGGGAGATTTGGCAGGTATCATGGTAGCTTTTCAAGAGAAGGTATCCTATTATTTAAGTGAGGGGTATCATGTGAAACTGGGAGAAATCGGATATTTCTCCTCTAGTTTGAAAGCACGTCCGGTGATGGACAAGAAAGAGATCCGTTCGGTCTCTATCTCTTTCGACAACGTAAATTTCAGAGCCACTCCCTGGTTTCGCCGACGCAGTTCGGGGACGGTGACCCGTGCCAAATTCGGATTTCAAGAATCATCGAACTTGCCGGAAGAGACACGCCGTTCCCGACTGGAAGCCTTTTTAGCAAAGAATCACTTCATCACTCGAAGAGAATACTCTCAGATTACGGGTTTATTGAAGGGAAAAGCACTACGGGAATTGAATCTTCTGGTAGAAAACGGAGTTCTTAACACTCGCGGATATGGGAACCGGGTGGTGTATTTAAAGCCTAATAATCAGTAGATTAAATCAGTAAAAGATACAATAAGGGTGATAACAGAAAAGAGGTTACTATTCTATTATCACCCTATTATCACCATCTATTGTCACCCGTTTTTCATTGATAATGAACCGGTTAGTTCTACAAAGTGACAAGTGACATTAAAAAGCATCATTAAACTCCAGTGTATGACGCTCAATAACTTCTACCGAATCGAGCCCAAGCATATAGTCACCTTTGGCCGCCTCAATCATAGCTTTTTGTTCTTTCTGAAAGTAGACAGGGGCATCTTTACGTAAAGGTAAAATCTTTAGTTCCACCTTTTTGCCGACGAGATCTGCCATACGGACCCACATCTCCTTTCCATTCCAGAAGTTATCTGCTACAAGCCTGCCGTCAGCATACACACGGGCCACATCACCCCGATAATTTATACGGAGAAAAAGATTATCATAATTATTTATTCCAGATGTATCATAGTTAATAGTGTATACCGCAGCTTTTGCAAAGTCCTCTTCTACAGGTTGCGCAGCCACTGCCTGACGACCCATGGGGACAACACGGGGAGCATCCGCTTTTTTCACTTCCGTGACTGTGGCGGCAATGACAGGAGACTTTGTCCAGACCTCCTCCACGATGCATGAATCACTCTTATACAGAATACCGCCATTCTTGGCATAAAGCAGTTTACCGTCAATTTTATAGGCAGTCTTTGCCTTTTCGTATGAGAGCACACAGACATTGAGCTTGCCCGCCTTCTGCTGCTTGTTAAGTTTACAAGTATAGACCTTGCCGTCAACGGAGATTTGAGGCTTTTTACCCCTGATTTCGATGAAATAGATAAGGTCATCCACTTTGCAGAATGGTTCTACAGTAGTCCAGTCAATGGTTGCACCCCCAGTCCGATAGTCTTTAAAAGTGACATGGGACGTCCCGCTCTCATTCTTGATACGCACATAGTCATTATAGAATTCGAAAGCACCCCGGCGAGCATAATGCCTGCTTAATGAGTCAACATTCATCTGCAAGAGTTCACTGCCCCAGTCTGTCAACATCTGATGGATAAAACGTCCTTCATGAAAGGGAGTCTCGAATACTTGTCCCACTTCGCCAAGAGGAGCCTGAAAATCATAGGTCATATGAGGCAGGTCATTATGATTAGTACCCGGAGAGGCTTGCGTTTCTCCCATAGTGTGAAGAGGATTGTATGGATTGGTGCCACCGTGATACATATAGTATCCCGGAAGATTGGAGCCACTACCCAGCTTGCATATAACCAGCGGTTTAAGCTCCTTTCCATTGATATTTATCCGACGATGATACGCCGGCATCATACCACCGCCCAACTCACAAGTAAAATAGGGATATGACAATTTTGAACTGAGAGAGGGGGAATCTTCCGACAATTCCTCTTTAGAGAATGTCTCTGTGGCAATAGCACTACTCATACGTTTGTCTCTCATAATGAAAGCATCGGCATAACTGCCCGGCATATCCTCCAGTTTCCGGTCCCAGAATCCGTCGGCATAGTCACCATAAAGCGGCAACAGCTGCCCGAAAACCTCTTTTCCCCGAAGCGCAGGCCAACCGGTACGTGTATAGAACGGGACATCAAATCCCGCCTTCACAGCAATATTTTTCAATGCCTCCAGATAATCCCAAGGACCGCGACTTTCGTTCTCGATCTGCACGCCGACCACAGGACCGCCATCTTTCCACAAAAGTCCGTTAACCTGAGCAAAAATAGTATTATAAAGCTCCGTACAATCTTCAAGGAATCCGGGAGTACGGGCACGTATCTTATACTTAGGATTCTGCCCGGCTTTCTCATGTACCCATGAAGGAATTCCGCCTTGATACACTTCCCCATGACAGAAAGGACCAAGACGCAACACCAGCATCACATTTTCTTCTGCACAAATCCGGACGAAGCGGCGCAGGTTATGATTGCCGCTCCAGTTCCATTTTCCCTCTTCCGGTTCATGGTGAATCCAGAAGATATATGTAGAAATGATATTGATACCACCGGCCTTCATTTTGCGGATTTCCCGGCGCCATTCCGACTCCGGTACGCGGGAATAGTGAATCTCGCCCATGACGGGAATGATATGCTTGCCGTCAAGGATAAGCCCCTTGCTATCCACCAGAAGAGTTTTGCCTTCGGGTGTTGCAGATGTCCCAAACCGGAAAGTACCTTGTGCTGAAACCATTGACAACGACAGTACAAACATCAATAAAAATGTGATCTTCTTTTTCATGGTAATCTTTCAATTGTTAGTCTTTCAATTATTCAACTACCTTCCGATTCAAACGGAAAGTAGAGAGAACTTTCTTGCCGGAATAAATAGTCACAAGGAAGTTATAGTCCTCACCTTTTTCAAAATCAGCCTTTGTCGCAAAGCGGATGTCAGCTTTTTCATAGGGTTTCAAAGCAGGTACGGCAGCAGAAGCCACTTTGACCATTTTGCCTTCTTTCTTATACTCTATCTTGACCGAAGCCTTTTGTGAGCTAACTTGTCCGAAGTTCTGTACTTCAATATTCCCGTTCCAGCCTTTTTGCGATTCAGAGAATACAGGGGCACGTGCAGAAAGAATCGGTTCCACATAATCAACATACGGCAAACGCGCATATCCGTAAAGCATCTTTCCGTTTTTATATCTGCCTATCAATTTAGGAGCAAATTCTTTCTCTGTAATCCCATTTCCTTTTCCGTCGAAAGTAATGATCAGGTCATTTCCATCATTCTCTGTTTTCAATACTTTACTTCCTCTGCCATAATTCACTTCTTCGGAAGCGCCAAAACGCAAAGAGCTGATATCCATATCGGTTTGTGGATGAAAACCTTCTTCTGCCTGTACTTTCAGCCGGATAGTTTTCGTTCCAGCGGTAATGGGCTTATCATTCAACACTGTCAGCAATAGTCCCGGATTCAATGGAATACTGATATTCTTTGAACTGTGATTATCAAATGGCTTATCTTCATGTTTCAAAGTATCAATGACCGCAAAATTAGCCTGAATAGCACGGCCATACTTATCTTGATACATTTTCAGACGTTCATACTTGAACCAGCCTTCAGAATGTCCGTCCTCGTGTACGGCAACTCCCGGCATGTAGGCCTCTCCCGGATCAGTAACCCAATTGACTCCGTCCTTTGAACGAAGATAAAAGGCAATACGGCCCAACCAGTCATTGACAATCAGATGATACTGGATATGATCGCGCCAGATGACAGGGTCTTCAAACCGTCCTTTCACATCCGGATAAACACGACGGTCTGTCAATTGGTTATATTCCGACAAACCATCCCGGCTGATCCAGATTCCACCGCCACGACAGACCATTACATATGAACTGTCTTCCCGTTGGGCAAACGAAAGATTGGACAATCCTTCGATGATTCTACGATCGCGCGCATTGAAGTCGAATTTTCCATATTCCCATTTTCCGTTGATATCATCCGCAACATAACGTCCGTCTATGACATACAAAACATATCGCCCGTCTTTTGCCTGAAACATCTCCGGATTATGTCCTTTTCCGATGATATTAACCGGTTTGAACGGACCGGTCAGATTATCACTCACGGTATTGAACACCCATGAATTTCTCCACTCCATATGTCCTTTAGGAGAGGCTTCCAGCCATCCGCAAACCATCAGATGATATTTACCGTCTTCTCCTTTTCGGATATTTCCACCCCAATAGGACCAGACACGGTCTTCAATACCATTATCAACATAACGCGGACGCACATCGGAGGTTCCCCATGTGTCGGATGACAGTTGATTGCCTTTCATCGGCAGAAAACGATCCATAAACCGGGCACCTTTCACCAGTTGACTCCACTCTTTGGGACGTTCGCGTTCTGTTACTTGAGAGAAAGTGGCTTTACTCACAAGTAGCAACATTACCATTAATACTAATTTAAGATTTTTTCCGTACATGTTTTTCTTCTGTTAGTTAGTTTGATAGTTCGTTTGATTAATACTATTAGTATTACGACAAAAGTAAATCAATCCCTCATTAGTGAATGATAACAAACAGAGAAAAAGGCACGTAATGCTTTACGTAAATAATACGAACATTCCCAGAGTCCTAATAGCCCAACCAAACGGTTGATACCAACAACTGAATGCAAAATACTCTTTTATTCATCATAGTAAATAACACTATTTTCTTCCAAACTAATATTGCAGCAGAAAACTCTCGGCAACTTTTAGAAAACGGTCATGTCCTTTACTGTTCAGATGCGCTGTATCAGTATTATTCTTGCTTTTCTGGAAATAGATTCTTCTGAAAGTATCATTATCGGCATAGATGCTTCCTTTTCTTGCGCAATCAAAAATAGGAATACTATAATTGCCGCAGACTTCAATCATTGCATCCACTACTTTTTCCGAGTCACTTCCTTTAAAGTTCTTGCAGTTCCAGCGGGTAAAGAAAAAGATTTTCGCTGTCGGATATTTCTCGACTAAGCCTTTGCACAGAATTTCCATTTTATCCTTGAAGTTATCAATACCTCCGATAGAATCCAGTTTAAATGCATCATTATGTCCGCCAATGACAATGACATAATCGAGGCTATCCGCCATCTCCGCATATCGCAGATACATCGCTTTTCCCCATCGCGGGCTGGAATAAGCTATGCTATTCCCATTCTTTCCATAATTAAAATACTCCATACCGTGCTTCTTTGCAAACTTATAATGCCATGTGTTCTCAAACGGCTCTTTATGATTTCTCACATAGCTGTCACCTATTACTCCGATCCGCTTGCCGTTAAGTTCGTCAGTAAGCGCTATACCAGTCTGTGCTTTCCCATCCAAAACGGACAACGCACAAACGATTAACAATAAAAAGATTTTTAAATGTGTCATCACTTTATGTATTTTTCATTTGCTAGCAAAGATAAGGGCAGTTGTAATGTCAGTACATGTAAATTCATACGTTTTCCTTTAAATTCATACACTTTTCATGCTTTAATCCGGTTTTTTACGCCCCAATTCTCCAAGAAACGGACGATTTTCCATCTTTCTATACTTATTTGCCATTGGAGCAAGTTACGACTTTGCATATCTTTGCCAAGAAAGTTATCCATTTCTACAAAAGACTACAAACGTATGAAAAAACATCTGATTGCCTGGGGCATTTTATCTACCATGTTTATGGCAAATACTTTTGCCCAGAAAGACATCGACCGTCCTATTATGGGATGGAGTTCATGGAACACCTATCATGTAAATATCAGTGAAGAGTTGATAAAACAGCAAGCTGACGCATTAATCAAACACGGACTGAAAGAGGCAGGCTACAACTATATCAATATAGATGACGGCTTCTTCGGGCATCGGGACGAAACGGGGAAAATGCATCCGCATCCCGACCGTTTTCCCAACGGGATGAAAGTGGTTTCAGACTATATCCATTCGCTGGGATTAAAAGCCGGAATTTACTCGGATGCAGGAGACAACACCTGCGGATCTATCTACGACAACGACGCAAACGGAGTGGGCTCCGGACTATACGGCCATGAACAGCAGGATATGGATTTATATCTCAAAGAATGGAACTATGATTTTATCAAGATCGATTATTGTGGCGGACGCGAACTGGGGCTGGATGAAGAAAAGCGCTACAGCACGATTTGCCAGGCTATTGCCAATACAGGAAGAACGGATGTATCTATCAATATCTGCCGATGGGCTTTTCCCGGCACCTGGGCAAAACGACTGGCACGTTCCTGGCGTATCAGTCCTGATATCCGTCCCAGATGGAATTCAGTAAAAGGTATTATAGAAAAGAACTTATATCTTTCCGCCTATGCTACCGACGGACATTACAACGACATGGATATGCTAGAAATCGGACGTGGACTGAAACCCAACGAAGAAGAAGTCCATTTTGGAATGTGGTGCATCATGAGTTCTCCCCTGCTGATCGGATGTGACATGAATACGATTCCCGACTTCTTATTGAAGCTACTGAAAAACAAAGAACTGATCGCACTGAATCAGGATGTATTAGGACTTCAGGCACACGTCGTTCAACATGAGAATGAAAGCTATGTACTGGTAAAGGACATTGAACGGAAACGCGGACTGACAAGAGCGGTAGCATTGTATAACCCTTCCGACCAGCCATGTGACTTTATCGTTCCTTTTGAAACCCTTGAACTGGGTGGTAACGTAAAAGTACGGGACTTAATCAAACAGAAGGATCTTGGAAAAATGAAAGGAGAAATACGGCAGACTGTTCAGCCACACAGCGTAATGATATGCAAAATGGAAGCTGAAAAACGACTGGAACCCGTATCTTATGAGGCTGAATGGGCATATCTTCCCTGCTACGACGATCTGGGAAAGAAATCCAAACCAATTGTTTATGTACCTGCCCCCGATTGTTCCGGCAGAATGAAAATATCCCGACTCGGCGGCCGGGAAGAGAACTTTGCCGAATGGAGCGAAGTATACAGCGAAAAGGGAGGTAACTATGAAATGACTATTTTCTACTCTTGCGACAAAAACCGCAAACTGGAAGTTTCTGTCAATGGAACGAAAACAGTACTCAAAGATTTGAACAGTAACAATGAAGTGAAATCTGTGACTATCCCTGTCAGCTTAAAACAAGGTTACAATACGGTGCAAATGGGAAATAACTTCGGATGGGCACCGGACATAGACCGTTTTACAGTATCCAGACAATAAATTCCTCATAATATCAATTATAGAATGAACAAGAAATTTAGATGCTTACTGGTATCTCTGATTTTCACAGCAATGTGGAATGGGACTACCATACAAGCACAAGCTCCCCATCCCGAACGCATTTATCTTTCGGGAACAGGCATTGACGACACCAAGACCTGGGATTTTTTCTGTTCTGTGGGACAGAATAGTGGCAAATGGAAAAAGATCGAGGTTCCCTGTAACTGGGAACTACAGGGATTCGGAGAATATACCTACGGTCGATGGTATACCATAAAAGGACAACGCCCAGTGATGAAACCGGAATTTACCGCTATAAATTTGACGCCCCCAAATCATGGGCAGGGCAACGGGTAAAGATATTCTTTGACGGAGTGATGACTGATGCAGAAATCATGATAAACGGCAAGCCGGCAGGTGAGATGCATCAAGGAGGTTTCTATCGCTTTAATTATGATATTACCGAATTACTCAATCTTGGAAAAAAGAATCAGCTTGAAGTGAAAGTTGCCAAAGAATCAGCCAACAGATCAATCAATGCCGCCGAACGGAAAGCTGACTGGTGGTTGTTTGGCGGTATATACCGTCCTGTATGGTTGGAAGTTCTGCCACAGGTACACATGGAACATTTCGTACTAAATGCTGATCACCATGGGAAATTACAGACCGCCGTAGATATGGCAGGAGATGCCAAAGGACATGAAATCATCGTATCTGTCCGTTCATTAAAAGACGGGAAAACCGTATATACCTCCAACGGACAAACAACAATCACTCATCCAATCAATAACTCCGATAAGGAGCAGATGATTAGCGGTGAATGGGCAAGCATCATTCCCTGGTCTACAGAGAATCCCAATCTGTATGTAGCCAAATTGGAATTAAAGAATCCCGAAGGTAAAATCGTACAAACCAGAGAAACACGCATCGGTTTTCGTACTGTAGAGTTCTTCCCGCAAGACGGTGTATATTTGAACGGTACCAAACTAGTGGTCAAAGGAATCAACCGCCACTCATTTTCTGTAGACGGAGGGCGTACCACCAGTGCTGCATTAAGCCGAATGGATGCCCTGCTCATCAAAGAAATGAATATGAATGCTGTACGTTCGCACTACCCGCCCGATGAACATTTTCTTGATATGTGCGACTCACTGGGTCTTGTCTACATGGATGAACTGGCAGGCTGGCAAAACGGTTACGACTCTAAAGTCGGAGCAAAACTCGTAAAGGAGATGATTGAACGGGACGTTAACCACCCCTGCATCATTCTTTGGAGTAACGGAAACGAAGGCGGCTGGAATACACAAACCGATCCTTTGTTTGCCCAATATGACAGACTACAAAAACGACATATGGTACATCCCTGGGCCGACTTTAATGACTTGGATACGCATCACTATCCTACTTATCTGACAGGGGTAGCACGTTTCACCAATGGTTATAAAGTGTTCATGCCGACCGAATTTATGCACGCCATGTACGATCAGGGAGGAGGAGCCGGCCTGCGCGACTTTTGGGATCGCTGGTGTACCAATCCCTTGTTTGCAGGAGGGTTCATCTGGGTATATTGCGATGAGGCTCCCAAACGCAGTGATAAAGGAGGAATACTCGACTCTGACAAGTCCAATGCACCCGACGGAGTAGTAGGACCACGTCGAGAGAAAGAAGGAAGCTATTATGCCATCCGTGCACAATAGTCGCCTATCCAGTTGAAACCTCTTCTCATTACTAACCACTTCGACGGCCGTTTCCTCCTGACCAATGAATATACTTTTACCAATCTGAAAGATTGTCGTATGACTTATAAGGTTTTATCATGTGGCACTCCTCTCCAGGGAAACGCAGAAGCAGGAAAGGTGATTGTCGAAGGAAAAGTCCAACTTCCATCCATCAATCCGGGAGAAACAGGTACTGCCCGTTTTGAACTGCCCGATTCATTCCGGAAAGGTGATGTGCTCGAACTGGAGGCCTTTGATAGAGAAGGAAAAAGTATCTGTAACTGGACTTATCCGATTCATCTGGCAAAACAATATTTTGAACGTAACCTGGCGCAAACGACACTCACTCCTGCTCCTCAAAAAGCAGAAGCCCGACAAACGTCTGACGCCATCGAACTAAAGAGCAGCAAAGTCAGCATAACCTTCGATGCGGCAACCGGTATGATCCGTCACATTAAATCCGGTGAGACTGAGGTTCCATTCAAGGATGGTCCGGTAGCAGTAGGTATGAAGATGCGATATGAACCTTCGCTCAGCTATACTCGCCATTCCTCTGACGACGCCATTTATTGTGCCAAATATAAAGGTGCGGCAGATTCCATTGTCTGGCGTCTGACAAACGAAGGTTTGCTCTATATGGATGCAATCTTATTAAATCGCGGTTCCGGTGGCGGTGGCTTCGACGATGCTTTCATGGATGCACAGGTTTTCAATCTCGGTCTTAGCTTCTCTTATCCGGAACAAAACTGTTCGGGTATGAAATGGATGGGACGCGGGCCATACAGGGTATGGAAAAACCGAATTCCAGGAACGAACTACAGTATCTGGCACAAAGATTATAACAACACCATTACCGGAGAAAGTTTTGAGAATCTGATATATCCTGAGTTCAAGGGTTACCATGCCAACCTCTATTGGGCTACACTGGAGGGCGAGAAGACTTCATTTACCGTTTATTCGCGTAATGACGGTACTTTCTTCCGGGTATTCACTCCCGAAGAACCGGCAGGACGGATAAAAGATACCATGCCTGCATTCCCAGAAGGTGATCTTTCATTCTTGCTCGATATTCCGGCTATCTGCTCGTTCAAGCCGATCGAGCAACAAGGTCCTAACAGTCAACCGGGAAATATCCGAATCAAATCGGGAGATGAAGGGCTACATCTGAATCTGATGTTTGACTTCCGGTAAACAATTAATGTACGCTATATATAGCTGACAAAAAAATGTAATATAAATTCCCCGAATCAAGTTTCAAAAATTACCTAATTAATGAAGAAACTTAATTCGGGGAATTTATATTCTCTATTTACTTTTAATCTTTCTGTGAATAAGTTACATTCTTTTCTACCACATTCTCAACATTACTTACTTTCTTCACAAACTTCTTAACCGAACCGACCTTTACATCCTTTATCCGAACATTCTTCACAGGAAGTTCAGCGTTTCCTTTCAGTTCATATACCGCGTCTGCCGATTCGCAAGTTACTTTATCCATATAGATGCCATCGATACGAGTGATTCGCTTTTCATAAGTCGGGACCAAGTCCTTCCACTGATAAAGTACCTCCGTATCTATTTCAAGTACCCGTTGGGCTGTTCCGGATGCTACATTTTTCATATAGATATTCTCTATAAATCCTCCCCTGCGATGATTGGTTTTCACAAAGAAAAGACGCATCACTGAATTAGGTGCTGTACAGTCATGCATATAGATATTCCTTATACCACCGGAGATCTCACTGCCGATGCCCAGTAAGGTATGTCCTTTCAATATCTGACAATGACGGATCACGATATTCTCACAAGGGGTATTCAGACGCCATGCGTCCTGATTACGACCGGCTTTGATTACAACAGCATCATCACCCTGGTCAAAAGAACAGTCTTCTACCAAAAAGTTACGACTCATTTCAAAGTCAATACCATCATTATTGTGTCCATGTGCCCGCACATCCAAATTACGGACGATACCTCCGTCACACATATAGAGGTGAATGGTCCAAAACGGACTCTCACGTATTTTAAATCCATCCAGCATCACATTCTTACAGCGATTGAAATGTATCAGATGCGGACGCAAATGATTTTCACCGGTAGCCATCTGACGTTCTATAACAGGTACATTAGTCGAAGCTTTGGTATATAATTCCTTCAGTGCCTCCAAATGAGGTTTAGGGCGTTTGAACCATCCTTTCCATGTACCCATCTTCGGCTGTAATGTACCTTTGCCGCTGATTGCCACATTTTCACATTCGAATGCATACAGTAGCGGTGAGTAATTATAGCACTCCAATCCCTCCCATGAGGTCATTACCGCCGGTAGATAGTCTTCCGGATTATCTGTAAAACTCAATACGGCATTTTCTTCTAAACAAAGGTTTATATTGCTTTTAAAGTGTACAGGTCCCGTCAGCCAAATGCCTTCCGGAACAATCACACGACCACCACCGGCCTTATTACATGCATCAATAGCAGCAGCGATCGCTTTGGTATTATCAACTTCTCCACCCGGCACAGCACCAAAATCCGTAATCTTAAAATCCCGGTCCGGATAAATAAAGACTTTAATCGGTTGCATTGGAAAAGGAGCTTTTACTTTGACAGTTTTATAATTACCGCCCGCCGTTACCGTAGCAACAGACAACAGCCCGAAACACATACATACCATCCATTTTAAAAAGTTCTGTTTCATTATCATCTCATATTAAAATTTGTCCAATCAATTTTATTTTTGAATTTTCAGTGTCACCTTAATCATACCGCCATACGGGTCGAAATCGAAAAGAACTTTATCGTCAGTGATCTGTACCGGCAATTTTCTTTTTCCTTGTTTCACAGTCACTTTCTTTATTTCCTTACCGGTAATCACCATTGTCAACGGTTCAACGAACAGTTCCTGATCCAATTTAAGTTCCGGAGTAATCAACAAGGTATTCTTTTTATTCACAACTTCCAGTCTAGTTTCCTCCCTTTCCTTGATATAAGAAGCCACTTCACGAAAGGTTCCTACCCATATTTCATTCTCTCTCGCTTTTACTTGATCCAGATGATCCCACAAACGTTGAGGATTGCGGAAAGCATCATAGCCATAGGTTAAACCGTGTGTCATTCCTACTCCCCAGTCATTGGTTTCAATCAAGGTATTCACCCATTTCTCCAAATCCTGCAGAGTCGATTTACTTCCAATCGAACGCTGGTGAGTTCTTGTCCCCACACGATTCTGTACGGCAATTCTCCGTCCTTCCGCTTTTTTATTATTATTGGGATAGCAGAAAGTACGGGGCATTACACCTGTATTGGCAAATATAGCACTATCATTCTTAAAAATATCCTCTTTTATCTCTTCGATAGGAAAACGTGCAAAGTTTTTATGCGCCCAACCGTGATTGGAAATCTCATGACCATTATCAGACATTTCCCTAAGTTGAGGCCAGGTCATTCGTGTAGTGTCGGTAATGTTCTCGTTATCCTTATTTATATTGGAACCACATATCCAGAATGTTCCCCGGAAACCTCTCTTTTCCAGTTGGGGAACAAGAAGTGTATAATGTTCTGCCAGGCCATCATCAAAAGTATAGCTGATAGCACAAGCCTTATCCTGTTTATATCTGGCAATTTGTACATTCCAGTCTGCACCAGACAAATAGTTTACACTGATTAATAAACTTAAGATAAAGAGTGAAAATGTCTTCATCGTTCTGTCGTTTTATTGGTTTATCTTCACATTATGCATCGTAAATGAATCGATTATACTCTGATCCACTTTTCCTTTCTTAGCCCGCACTGTGAGATTCTCAAAACAGAAATCTGACAATTTATATTGATCAGACTTCTTAACATTAAAGAATACATTACAATCAATGTCTATATTGCGCATCGTAATGTTATTAGAATAAGAAAGGGGAGTATCTTTACGATCTTTCAAATCGTAAAACTGCGTCCAAGGAGCTATATTCAGACAATTCTGTACATTCCCTGTTATATCCTCTACCAGAATATACTCATATTTTTGCGGTGTATCCGGGCGCATCTTTAGAGTTAGAAGAGCACGTGCTCTATCTACCTTACAACGGTGGACAATCACATTCCGGCTAAGGATAGACTCACTACCACAAGTAAAGGCGCTATGACAGAATCCGTAGGTACAGTCTTCAATAATAATATCATAGTTTTCTCCATTATTGGCATCTTTATCTGCCCAAGGTCCTTTTCCCCCTTTCAGCGCTACCGCATCATCATTGACAGACATATAACAATTCTTTATCAGCACATTATTACAAACATCAAGGTCCACTGCATCCGTACTAGGAGCTTTTACGGGACTGGCAGGCGAAGTAATGCGAAGATTCAACAACTTCAAAAAACTGCATTTATAGAAATGAGTGCTCCAGAAAGGAGAATTCATAATTCTGATTCCCTCAATCTGAGCATTCTTACAGTTGGACAAATAAATAATGCGAGGACGCATTTCTTCCATATTGGTGCAATCCGGATTTATAGAACGCCGTAACCAAAATGACTTCCAGTACCGAAGCCCGTTTCCATTCAATGTTCCCTTTCCGGAAATTGTAAATCCATCCAGTCCGTCTGCATTTACCAAAGCCATGAAGTACTTTAAAGTCTGTCCCTCCATACGGGTCATTTTCACCGGAAAATGACTAATATCATCGCTTCCCTTTAATACTGCATCTTCTTCCAGATGTAAATGAGTATTGTTTTTAAAGAAAAGTGATCCGCTTAAGAAAGTACCTTTGGGAATAACTATAACTCCACCCCCATTCCGGGCAGCCAGATCAATTACTCCCTGTATCTTCTTTGTCTGCACCACCGTACTGTCGTTCGCTACTCCATAATCGGTTATGCTATATTTCTTTCCTAAAGCATTCACATTCACTTCCTTGTTTTCCCTGAACCATTCAGGGATTGCCTTGCCATCAGGAAAAACCTCCTGAGCCACTATTTGTGTACAACACAAAATCAATACTAATCCTACAATTTGTTTCATCACCTATTTATCTTTTTACACTTATCTATTATTAATCAATACCTTACATTGAAAACACCAGTACTCCTGCGGTTGGGATCTCTTCAGTTCCTACCAGCACCTTACTTCCCTCCGGTATGTCGAATGTATAAGAACGATCTGAATAATTCAGCACAATCCCCAGCCCGTTCCGGTATTCCACCGTTATTCCATAAGGCAAATCCATCACAGGAATCTGTAGCTGTGCATATAATTTCTTCAAGATATCCTTTTCCAACGCACCATTGTGGCTGTCAACTCCGACATATGTAACAGTGCCTTTACCCAGTTTTCGGAACGTGACAGCAGGACCACCTTCATAGAATTCATTGGCATACGTCGCCCAAACCTGCGAATCAGATGCGGGAATCAGTATTTCTCCCCATGTATTCCACTCATATTGCTTTCCATTCATGACAACAGTACCCGGATCTTCCGGTAACAGCAGATCATAAAAGTTCATTTCATTTCCCGTCAGAGGTGTGATCATAGAACCGAAAGGAGCTTCCGGCAAACGGCCATAACGGTCTTTCTGTGCTGTACGGCAGGTCAACACAAGATTACCACCATTTTTCACATAGGCAATCCATTTATTTACTAATTCCTTATCAGCCAGTTGGTAAGCAGGAGCTATCACCACAGGATACTCCGTCAACTCCTTCTGTTCGGAGACAAAATCAACGGGAGCACCAAATGACTTCAAAGTCCGGTAATACTTCTCTATATGTGCAAAAGTATCCCATGTACGGTTCTGTTTCTGCCGCTCGATGCTCCAGGAATTCTCGTGGTTGAAAAGGATAGCGGTACGACGTGCCAGATAGTCGGCAGGCTTCGTTTCGCGCGGAGCATAATGTTTCCGGAGTTCTCTTATCTCTTTTATAAAGGTTTCATATTCCCTTCCGCCGGGAGTGACGGTTACGCCGTCCGTTCCTACTATCCCATAATGATACTGCTCTGTGCCGTACAGCGGCTGGCGATAGCGATACGTACAGATAAAATCGCTTCCACCGGCAAATACACTCCACATCCACAGACGGACAGCTCCCGGAAGCGGTTGCGGATTAATGCTCCCCCAATTCACTTGTCCCGGTTGCAACTCCATCACGCCATACGTACCCTGTATAGGACGGAAGAAGTCATTCGCCCATGCAATACGCAACGGATTTCCTACCCGATATCCACGGCGTCCGATACCTTCGTTATCGCCATACACCATATAGCGTGTATAACTCTGGAAATCGAGTGCAGGACTACCGCCGATATGTCCTTCATCATAGTTGGGGATATAGTTGGTAGTAATCCACTGGTTCTTTGCATATTTTCTGATCAGCAGACATTGTTCATTCAGAAAATCATTGGTCTGCGCAGCGGCAAAACGACGATAATCCAGAATCTGATGATGATTCATAAACATCTGGACACGCTTAGGAAGAGTGATTTCATCAAAAGACGAATAAGCCTCACTCCAAAAAGCGGTTCCCCACGCGTCGTTCAGCAACTGAATGTTGTGATTGTATTTTGCACGGAGATAATCACGGAAAGCCTGTTCCGCTTTCGGATTATAGTCGAACTGTACGGCAGGTTCATTGTCGAGTTGCCATCCGACAATACGGGAATCATTGCCATAATGCTGTGCCAGTTTCTCGATCATCTTATACGATAATTCCCGATAGAGCGGCGATGCAAATGAGGCATGCTGGCGGGCACCGTGATCGAGAACCGTACCATCTTCATTCTTCAACAGGATTTCGGGATACTTCCGGCTCATCCACACCGGGGGTGTGGCAGTCGAAGTACACATAATGACTTTCAGATCATATTTGGCAGCAAGAGCTACTGCTTTATCCAGCCAGGCAAAATCGTATCGTCCTTCTTCCGGCTCCAGCTGCGCCCATGCAAACTCCGCAAAGTGAGTAAACTCAAATCCCAGTTCATGCATCCTCTTGAAATCACGTTCCCACTGACTTTCATCCCAGTGTTCGGGATAATAATAAACTCCTGTCAATGTCAGGTCCTTATCGTTGAACCAGGAAGAAGTTTGTGCTTTTACAGATTGATGCTTCCGGTCATCTACCAGAGACTCTACGACGGAAGCATCTACCGCAAAGGCAGTCCCGTGGCGGATTCCCTTCGGAAACGAAACCTGATCGGATACATCTTCCCACGTTTCACCATGATCCAGCGAACGGACAGCTCCGTAACGATGATCACGATACTTATCAAAATACACATAAAGCGCATCACCCACAAAAAGAGGTGCCGGTCCTTCCGCCCAATATTTTCCGGTAATCGGGGCGGATACCTTTGTCGGAAAACCTTTGGCAATATTCTTCGTGCGTGTCACACGCAGGTTTTTCTCCGGAGGATTGGAGTTCTCGTTCTTGACGACCATGATCAGATCTCCCTGTGTCGGATCTTTCACGATAGCCGCGTCGATCACACTGAAATCGGGATTGAAAAACATCTTCGTCTTTGAGAAAGTACGAAAATCCTTCGTTGTAACATAGTACATACGATGGTTCAGCCCTTTTTCGCTTTCGCTGGTAGGCACTTCCTTGTGGCGTCCGGGGATGGTGGTCGCCCAAAAAATGTAATATGTTTCCGAAGGTTCGTCATAAAAGAGTTCCGGCGCCCAACAATTATGAGCTTCCGGCTCGTGCATCATCACGGGAATAGCCTGTTGCTCACTCCAATGAATCAAATCACGGGAAGAAGCATATCCAATGATCCGGTCCGTCCAACTGGAAGTCCAGACCATGTGAAATGTTCCGTCGGGAGCTTGGCATATACTGGGATCACGCATCAATTTATCTTTACCGACAGACGGAGTCAAAAAAGAGCGTCCGCCGTTCAAAGGAGTCCAGTTCAGCCCATCATAACTGTAGGCAAGATGCAGACCGTCCTTGCTGTCATTGATAAAATAAGAAAAGAGATAAGCAGTCTCACCTGCAAAGATTGTCATTACCGACCAAAGAGTTAAAGCCATCCAGGCAAATACTTTTTTCATGGTTCACTTTAAGATTAAAAAGTTTACTTCGCAAAGATATGGTATCCCCCAGAATTTCAGAAATGAATGATGATGGAGATATTATCATATTCATGTAGTTTCGTACACCAACCGCCATAAAAGCCGTTTTTGATACAATATTCTATGTATCTGTACATCTTTCTATTTTATAGATTACTCAAAAGCTCTACTTTAGCAGCAGATTTTTAAACGTAGTGGAAAACATATCAATTCTACATATCATGAAACAACTTTTAGTAAGTATTGCCATTGTATTCGCCTCTGTACTGACTGTAACAGGGCAAAACCACTCTTTCAGCCTATCCGGAAAATGGAATTTCCAGATAGACCGGGAAGATGCGGGGATGAAAGAACAATGGTTCAATAAATCGCTCGACGAATCCATCAATTTACCCGGTTCCATGCCCGAAAAGCTAAAAGGGGACAATGTTACCGCACGTACCCAATGGACAGGAAGTTTATATGACAGTTCTTACTATTTCAATCCTTACATGGAGAAATACCGGATAGAAGGGCAAGTCAAATTACCTTTCTTCCTGACTCCCGACAAGCACTATGTAGGTGTCGCCTGGTATCAAAAGAAAGTGACAATTCCATCCGCCTGGAAAGGGGAAAGAATTCTCCTCTTTCTGGAACGCCCACATATTGAAACAACCGTATGGGTAAACACGAAAGAAATCGGTATGCAAAACAGCCTTTGCGTTCCTCATGTATACGACCTGACCTCGGCCGTCACTCCCGGCAAGCCGTGCCGGCTCACTATCCGGGTTGACAACCGGATTAAAGAGATCAATGTCGGTCCGGATTCACATAGCATCACCGACCAGACACAGGGCAACTGGAACGGAATCGTAGGTAAAATCGAACTGCAGACGACTCCCAAAGTCTATTTCGACGATATACAGGTATATCCTGATCTGAGTCACGGGAAAGCGCTGGTACGCATGAATGTAAAATCCTCTTCTTCTGCCAAAGGAGAAATAACACTTTCTGCCGAAAGCTTTAATACGGATACCCGCCAAAACGTCCTCCCTGTTCAACAGACCTTCCGTATTCAGGCAGGAGATAACCGGGTAGAAATGGAACTACCGATGGGAAAAGACTTCCTGACATGGGATGAGTTCAATCCGGCACTCTACAAACTGACAGCCACGCTGAACAGCGGCAAGCAGTCCGAAAAGAAACAGGTACAGTTCGGTATGCGTGATTTCAAGATAGAAGGCAAATGGTTCTACGTCAACGGACGCAAGACAATGCTCCGCGGTACAGTGGAAAACTGCGATTTCCCGCTTACAGGTTATGCGCCGATGGACGTAGCTTCCTGGGAACGGGTATTCCGCATCTGCCGCAACTACGGATTAAACCATATGCGTTTCCACTCTTTCTGTCCACCGGAAGCAGCCTTCATCGCTGCCGATCTCGTTGGTTTTTATCTGCAACCCGAAGGTCCCAGCTGGCCTAATCACGGTCCGAGACTGGGCAACGGGCAGCCGATTGACAAATATCTGATGGACGAAACCATCGCTCTGACCAAAGAATACGGCAATTACGCCTCTTACTGCATGCTGGCCTGCGGCAATGAACCTTCGGGCCGTTGGGTACCTTGGGTAAGCAAATTCGTTGATTACTGGAAAGCGACCGACCCTCGCCACGTATACACAGGAGCTTCCGTAGGTGGTAGCTGGCAATGGCAGCCCCACAATCAATATCATGTGAAAGCCGGTGCACGCGGTCTTAGCTGGGCAGGCTCGCAACCGGAAAGCATGTCCGACTACCGCGCCAAGATCGATTCCGTGAAGCAACCGTACGTCTCTCATGAGACGGGACAATGGTGTGCATTCCCGAATTTCAGCGAGATACGCAAATACACCGGAGTGAACAAGGCCAAGAACTTTGAAATCTTCCGTGATATCCTGAATGATAATCACATGGGCAGCATGGGGCACGACTTTATGATGGCTTCGGGCAAGCTTCAGGCAATCTGCTACAAACACGAAATCGAGAAAACATTGCGTACACCCGACTATGCAGGCTTCCAGTTGCTGGCACTGAACGACTATTCCGGTCAGGGAACTGCATTAGTAGGTCTTCTGGATGTCTTCTTTGAAGAAAAAGGCTATATCAACGCAGATGAGTTCAGACGTTTCTGCAGCCCGACCGTCCCGCTGGCACGTATTCCTAAATTCGTATATACCAACGACGAGACTTTCCATGCCGACATCGAAGTTTCCCATTTCGGAGCAGCCCCTCTGCAGGGAGCCAAAACGGTATACAGCATCAAGGATGAATATGGCAAAGTATACGCTCACGGCACTGTAGGCATTCAGAATATACCAGTCGGAAATCTTTGTCCGCTGGGAAGTGTAGACATGCAGCTAAGCGGAATCACTAGACCGCAGAAGCTGAATATGGAAATTCGTATCGAAGGCAGCGATACCGTCAATGACTGGGACTTCTGGGTATATCCCGCACAGGTAGAACTGACTCAGGGCAATGTTTACACCACCGATACACTGGACGCAAAGGCAATCTCCATCCTGCAAGAAGGAGGAAACGTACTGATTACGGCAGCCGGAAAAATCCAGTATGGCAAGGAAGTGAAACAATACTTCACTCCTGTCTTCTGGAATACTTCCTGGTTCAAGATGCGTCCGCCTCATACCACAGGTATCTTCCTCAACGAATATCATCCGCTTTTCCGTGAATTCCCGACCGAATATCACAGCAACCTGCAATGGTGGGAACTGCTGAACAAAGCACAGGTTATGCAGTTCACCGGTTTCCCGGCCGAATTCCAACCGACCATCCAGAGCATAGACACCTGGTTTATCAACCGGAAAATCGGAATGTTGTTCGAAGCCAACGTACTGAACGGCAAATTGATGATGACCAGCATGGACATCACTTCGAAACCGGAAAAACGGGTCGTTGCCCGCCAGATGCATAAAGCCATCCTTGACTATATGAACTCCGATGCTTTCCGCCCGACAGCGAATATCGCTCCGGAACTGATTCAGGAACTATTCACCAAAGTGGCGGGAGACGTGAAATCCTATACCAAAGATTCACCCGACGAACTAAAACCGAAAATTAATTAAACTTATTAACGACTGATATGAAAACAACATTTCTCGGACTTCTGCTGCTGACAGCAACAGCTATCAGCGCTCAGGAACAAGCCCGCACATTCCAATTGGCAGACGCCCCCCGCTACAGCGAGGAAACAGGATACGGATATGACCTTGCACCCACTCCCGAAAAAGGGAGCAAAGCACCTTTCTTCTTTTCTGTCCGCGTGCCGGACGGCAACTACAAAGTAACCGTACGTCTCGGAAGCAAGAAGCAGGCAGGCGTAACTACTGTACGAGGCGAATCACGCCGTCTCTTCATCGATAATCTGCCCACCAGGAAAGGGCAGTTCACAGACGAGACATTTATCATCAACAAACGGAATCCACGCATATCCGACAAAGAATCGGTACGCATCAAACCCCGTGAAAAGACGAAACTGAACTGGGACGACAAACTGACACTGGAATTCAACGGTGACGCCCCTGTATGTCAGAGTATCAGCATCGAACCTGCCGACCCGTCTGTAATTACCGTATTCCTGTGCGGCAACAGTACGGTAGTCGATCAGGACAACGAGCCTTGGGCCAGCTGGGGACAAATGATTCCTCACTTTTTCGGCACCGATGTCTGTATCGCCAATTATGCCGAATCCGGCGAATCGGCAAATACCTTTATCGGAGCCAAACGCCTGGCGAAGGCTTTAAGCCAGATCAAAAAGGGAGATTACCTCTTTATGGAGTTCGGCCACAACGACCAGAAGCAGAAAGGACCAGGCAAAGGGGCTTATTACTCCTTCATGACCAGTCTGAAAACATTCATTGACGAAGCGCGTGCACGCGGAGCGCATCCGGTGCTTGTCACTCCTACCCAGCGTCGTAGTTTCGACGCCAACGGACATATCCGCGACACACACGAAGACTATCCGGAAGCGATGCGCTGGCTGGCAGCCAAAGAGAATGTTCCATTGATCGATCTCAATGAAATGACACGCACCCTGTACGAGGCGCTGGGACCGGACACTTCCAAACGTGCTTTCGTCCACTATCCGGCAGGAACATATCCGGGACAGACCAGGGATTTTGCAGATAATACGCACTTTAATCCTTACGGTGCCTATCAGATCGCCCAATGCGTCATCGAAGGGATGAAGAAAGCCGTTCCCGAACTGGCGAAGCATCTGAAAATAGACCCGGCATACAATCCCGCACATCCGGACGATGTGAATACTTTCCACTGGAACGATTCACCGTTCACGGAAATAGAGAAACCGGATGGAAATTAAAAGAATCCTATACTAAAAGACTATATGAGAATTAAAAACCTCCTTCCCCTACTTCTGGCAGGCTCGTTGACGATAGCGTGCACTCCTGCCAAACAAGCCGGCAACAGCTTCGAATGGGGGCAGGTACCTCAGCAACCGGATTTATCGTGGGCAGACAGCGTAGGCAGCCGCCAACTTCCCGGAGAGAAGATGATTATATCCGCCAATTCCTTTGGCGCAGTAGCAGACAGTACCGTACTCAGCACAGAGGCCATTCAGAAAGCAATCGACAGTTGCGCTGTCTCCGGCGGAGGAACGGTGGTCCTGCAACCGGGGTATTACCAGACAGGAGCCTTGTTTGTCAAAAGCGGTGTAAACCTGCAGATTGGCAAAGGGGTGACTCTGCTTGCCAGCCCCGACATTCACCATTATCCCGAATTTCGTTCGCGTATAGCAGGGATAGAGATGACATGGCCGGCAGCAGTGATCAACATTGTCGACGAGAAGAACGCCGCCATCAGCGGAGAAGGTACACTGGACTGCCGTGGAAAAGTCTTCTGGGATAAATACTGGGAAATGAGGAAAGAATACGAAGCCAGAGGGTTACGCTGGATAGTGGATTACGACTGCAAACGTGTACGGGGAATCCTCGTCGAACGCAGTTCGGACATCACACTGAGCGGTTTCACCCTGATGCGCACGGGATTCTGGGGATGTCAGATTCTCTATTCCGACTATTGCACCATAGACGGACTGACTATCAACAATAACATCGGCGGGCACGGTCCAAGCACGGACGGCATCGACATCGACTCCTCCTGCAACATACTGATCGAGAACTGTGACGTAGACTGCAACGACGACAATATTTGTATCAAATCGGGACGGGACGCGGACGGACTGCGTGTGAACCGTCCGACAGAGAATGTGGTAGTGCGCAACTGCACAGCCCGCAAAGGAGCAGGACTGATTACCTGCGGCAGCGAAACTTCCGGCAGCATCCGCAATGTATTAGGCTATGATCTTAAAGCTGTCGGCACGTATACCGTGCTGCGACTGAAAAGTGCCATGAACCGTGGGGGAACCATTGAGAATATCTACATGACCCGTGTCAGCGCAGAAAATGTCCGTCAGGTATTGGCGGCGGACTTAAACTGGAATCCGAGTTACAGCTACAGCACTTTGCCCAAAGAATATGAAGGCAAGGAAATTCCGGAGCACTGGAAAGTGATGCTGACTCCGGTAGAACCACCCGAAAAAGGGTATCCGCGATTCCGTGACGTATACCTCTCGCAGGTAAAAGCGGAAAATGTAGATGAATTTATCTCCGCTTCGGGCTGGAATGATACATTGCGTCTGGAAAACTTCTATCTTTACGGCATCGAAGCGCAGACCAATAAACCGGGGAAAATCTGCTATACGAGAAACTTTAATCTATCGGAGATAACATTGGATGTCAAAGACAAAGATGCTATTGTATTAAAGGAAAATGAACAAAGTAATATCCACTTCGACTATGTTAAAACAACTACTGACCGTCGTACTGCTGGCAATCTGCCTCATTAACGTACAGGCGCAGCAACTGACTCCTCCCGCCGGAACTTTCCGTCTGGGTATATCGAAAGGAACCGACAGTCACTGGCTGGCCCCTCAGGAAAAAGTGAAAGGAATCGCTTTCCGGTGGAAAGCCCTGCCGGATACCCGCGGCTTCATCCTTGAAGTAGCGGTCACCTCCTTGCAGCAGGCCGACAACTTATTCTGGAGCTTCGGAGACTGTCAGCCGGACATGGATATAAATGTGTTCAGCGTAGAAGGACAAGCCTTCACCTGTTATTATGGTGAAAGTATGAAACTCCGCACCTTGCAGGCAGTCACTCCCACTGACGATATCCGTTTGAGTAACGGCCGTCAGGACAAGACTCCCCTCTTGCTTTATGAATCGGGGAAACGAACAGACCGTCCTGTCCTCGCTGGGCGCTGCCCGCTCGCAGCAAACAGTAAACTTTATTTCTGTTTCTACGAGCAAAATGCACGAGCAGATTATAATTATTTTATGTTGCCGGATCTTTTTGCAAAGATTGATGAATCTAAACATAGTAAAAAATGAATAAAACAGTAGTATCTCCATTCTCCTCCTTCGGGAAGGAGGAGTGGTCGAAGACCGAGGTGGTAGGAAAAATAATGTTTATTCCTATTTCTTTGTAAATGATAGGGTTATATATTCACCTACCACCTCCCCCTACGGGTACTCCTCCTTCCCGAAGGAGGAGAATGAAGATACTATTGATTATCATTTAGCTTAAATCCATACAAAGATGAAAAGAATATATCTACTACTCAGTCTACTGGCCGGTTGCCTGTATATGCAGGCAGCAATCTATAACGTCAGGGATTTCGGAGCAAAAGCAGACGGAAAGACGATTGATTCTCCCGCCATCAACCGTGCCATCGAAGCTGCCGCACAAGAAGGCGGAGGTACCGTATATCTGCCTGCCGGAGAATATGCCTGTTATTCCATCCGGCTGAAAAGCAACATCCATCTCTATCTGGAACAAGGCGCACGCATCATCGCCGCCTTTCCGGGAAAGGACGAAGGATACGACTCGGCGGAACCTAATGAACATAATAAATACCAGGACTTCGGTCACAGTCACTGGGAGAACTCCCTGATCTGGGGAATCGGTCTGGAAAACATCACCATCAGCGGTCCGGGACTGATCTACGGCAAAGGACTGACCCGCGAAGAAAGCCGCCTGCCGGGTGTAGGCAACAAAGCGATCAGCCTCAAGGATTGCCGGAACGTCACGTTGAAAGACTTCTCCATGCTCCATTGCGGACACTTCGCCCTGCTTGCCACCGGTGTAGAGCACCTCACCCTGCTTAATCTGAAAGTAGATACCAACCGTGACGGATTCGACATTGACTGCTGCCGCAACGTACGCATCAGCCAATGCACGGTCAACTCCCCGTGGGATGACGCCATCGTTCTGAAAGCCTCTTATGCGCTGGGACGTTTCAAAGATACGGAGAACGTTACCATCAGCGACTGCTACGTCAGCGGATTCGACAAGGGAAGCGTACTGGACGGCAGCTGGCAACTCGACGAACCACAGGCCCCCGACCATGGATACCGTACCGGACGCATCAAGCTCGGAACGGAAAGCAGCGGAGGCTTCCGCAACATCGTCCTCACCAACTGTATCTTCGAACATTGTCGGGGACTGGCGCTCGAAACCGTAGACGGCGGCCATCTGGAAGACATCGTTATCAGCAATATCACCATGAGGAATATCGTCAACGCTCCTATCTTCCTTCGCCTGGGTGCGCGCATGCGCAGTCCGGAAGGGACACCCATAGGCACCATGAAGCGTATTCTGATCAGCGACATCAATGTGTGGAACGCCGACAGCCGGTATTCTTCCATTATCAGCGGCGTGCCCGGTGCATCTATCGAAGATGTTACTTTCCGCAACATTCATATATATTATAAAGGTGGATACAGCGAAGAAGACGGCAAGCGCACTCCACCCGAACAGGAGAAAGTATATCCCGAACCCTGGATGTTCGGAACGATTCCCGCCAAAGGATTTTATATCCGTCACGCAAAGAACATAACTTTCGACGGTGTCCGCTTCCACTTTGCACAGCCGGACGGACGTCCGCTCTTTGTGACCGACGACGCAGAAAACATTGAATACTATCATACACCCCAAGAATAATGAACAAGAAACAACTGATACTCCTCTGTATGCTCGCAGCAGGTGGAAGCATACAAGCGCAACAGTGGCCGGATGCTCCGGCAGAAGCCCGTCCCGGCACCAGATGGTGGTGGCTGGGAAGCGCTGTCGATGAAAAGAACCTGACTTACAATCTGGAAGAATACGCACGTGCCGGCATGGGCGCCGTAGAAATCACTCCCATCTATGGTGTACAGGGCAATGACGCCAACGATATTCAGTTCCTTTCTCCCCGCTGGATGGAAGTCCTCAAACACACACAGGCGGAAGGAAAACGCACCGGCATCGAGATCGATATGAACACCGGAACGGGATGGCCCTTCGGAGGACCGGAAGTCAGCATCGAAGACGCGGCAAGCAAAGCCATCTTCCAGACTTATGATATAGAAGGAGGCCAGGAAATCGTGCAAGATATCAATGTGACAGACAAGAAGCAACAACCTTATTCTGTCTTAAGCCGCGTAATGGCATACGATGAAAACGGGCGCTGCATCAACCTTACTTCCCACGTCAGGAAAGACAAACTGGTATGGAAAGCCCCTGCCGGAAAATGGAAAATGATAGCGCTGTATAACAGCAAGACACGTCAGAAAGTGAAACGTGCCGCCCCCGGAGGGGAAGGATACGTAATGAACCATCTTTCCAAGACTGCCGTCAAGAACTATCTCTCCCGATTTGACCGTGCTTTCAAAAGTAGTAAGACGAGTTATCCGCATACATTCTTCAACGACTCTTACGAAGTCTATCAGGCAGACTGGACAGAAGACTTTCTGGATCAGTTCGCCCGCAGACGGGGATATAAGCTGGAAGAACATTTTCCGGAGTTTCTGGATGAAAGCCGTCCGGAAGTCAGCCGCCGCATCGTATCCGACTATCGGGAGACGATCTCCGACTTATTACTGGAGAACTTCACCCGTCAATGGACGGACTGGGCACACAAGAATGGCAGCATCACCCGTAATCAGGCACACGGATCGCCTGCCAACCTGATCGATGTCTACGCAGCCGTAGACATCCCCGAATGTGAAGGATTCGGTTTGTCCCAATTTCATATCAAAGGATTACGTCAGGATTCATTAACCAAAAAGAATGATTCGGACTTGTCGATGCTGAAATATGCCTCTTCTGCCGCACATATCGCCGGGAAGCCTTATACTTCTACCGAAACATTTACCTGGCTGACGGAGCATTTCCGCACTTCTTTGTCGCAATGCAAACCGGATATGGATCTAATGTTCGTCTCCGGCATTAATCATATGTTCTTTCACGGCACTCCCTATTCGCCGAAAGAAGCCGAATGGCCGGGATGGTTATTTTACGCCTCTATCAATATGAACCCGACGAACAGCATCTGGCACGATGCCCCTTCGTTCTTCGATTATATCACCCGTTGCCAGAGTTTCCTGCAAATGGGTAAACCGGATAATGATTTCCTTATTTATCTGCCTGTCTATGATATGTGGGATGAGCAACCAGGACGTTTGCTGCTATTCAGCATTCATCACATGGCCAAGCTCGCCCCGAAATTTATTGATGCCATCCACCGTATCAATAACAGCGGATATGACGGAGACTATATCTCGGACAACTTTATCCGCAGCACCCGTTTCAAAGACGGACAGTTAATCACTTCGGGCGGAACCGGTTACAAAGCACTGGTCGTACCCGCCGCCCATTTGATGCCGAATGACGTTCTGGCTCATCTGCTGAAACTGGCACAACAGGGAGCCACGATCGTATTCCTCGAAAACTATCCGACGGACGTACCGGGATACGGTCAACTGGAACAGAAGCGCAAGACTTATCAGCAGACGCTGCAAAAGTTACCTTCCGTTTCATTCTCCGAAACAACGGTTACTCCGGTAGGCAAAGGTAAGATTATTACAGGTACGGATTATGCACGTACTTTGGCAAGTTGTAATATTCCTCAGGAAGAAATGAAAACCAAGTTCGGACTGCAAGCCATCCGCAGAGTGAACGATAGCGGGCACCATTACTTTATCTCTTCTCTTCAAGATAAAGGAGTGAATGATTGGGTAACACTGGGAACCAAAGCCAAAGCTGCCGCCCTCTTCAATCCCATGACAGGCGAATGCGGAGAAGCAAAGGTACGCCAGGCCGGAGAACAAACACAAGTCTACCTCCAACTGAAATCCGGCGAATCGGTGATTTTGCAGACTTATCAACAGCCGCTGGAAGCTGCCCGGCCCTGGAACTATATTCAGGAACAACCGTTCAGCCTCAGCCTGGATCATGGCTGGAAACTACACTTCGCCGAAAGCGAACCGAAGATAAAGGGTACGTTCGACATCGACCGCCCTTGCTCATGGACAGGCATCGACCATCCGGCAGCCAAGATTAACATGGGCAGCGGTGTTTATTCATTGGATATCGAATTGCCCGCTCTGCAAGCCGATGACTGGGTACTCGACTTGGGAGACGTACGCGAAAGTGCCCGTGTCCGGATCAACGGACAAGAAGCGGGCTGCGCATGGGCAGTACCTTACCAGCTACGAGTAGGTCATCTGCTGAAATCAGGAAAAAACCACATCGAGATAGAAGTCACTAACCTCCCTGCCAACCGAATATCTGAACTGGACAGGCAGGGAGTGCAGTGGCGCAAATTTAAAGAGATCAATATTGTCGATCTGAATTATCGTCCGGCCAACTATGGTCACTGGGCTCCCATGCCTTCGGGACTAAATAGCGAGGTCCGGCTGATTCCGGTAGATTATTTATCTTTCAAGACACACTAAAGTTATTATTTAAATCTACTTTCAGTTCAAGATAAGGCAATATAGTTCGGGGCTGACTAAAAAGTCAGTAGTACCTCCAATTCCCCTCCTTCGGGAAGGAGGGGTGCCCGTAGGGCGGGGTGGTAGGTAAAATAAGGTTGTATCTAATTTGCTATGAATAAAAGCATTGCGTGTTTACCTACCACCTCCCCCTACGGGTACTCCTCCTTCCCGAAGGAGGAGAGTTGTGATAGAACCGACTTTTTAGTCAGCCTCTTTTCAGCCTGTTATTTTAATCTATACTTGTTATTTTAATCTATAAATGAAATAGTCAGGCTAGTTCTTCTATGGCTGTAAAAGCCTGCTTTTAAAGTTTACGTATTTCTGCGTCCAAGGACAATGCACAAGACATTTCAAACAGGTACTGCATCCATATACATCAATTATATCATCTCTTGAGATTGTTGTATTCCAGGTGGTTCCTTTCAATACTTTTCTTTCGCATATATCCCTACAAATATTACAATTACCACACTTCGGGAAAATAGGGGCATACGGTACAGTTTCTAACGGTGCATCAGTTAAAACAGTACCAAGACATTGCGCTGCACCATATTCAGGAGTAATAAACAGATTGTTTTTCCCAATCCATCCTAATCCACTAAGTTGCGCTACTGTTTTGTGAGGTAAAACCGACTCCTTCGTTTCAAAATTAAACACACCTTCTGCCAAAAGTCCCGCATCAGATTGTGAAAGAGCTTTATACCCTTTGCTGACAAGAAATTCAGCTAACTCGTCTGTTACTTCTCCCACTCTATTTTCAGTTTTTACATACTCATCTTCAAGAACAGGTTTATAATCAGGATTATTAAATACATCTTTTACAAACTTCGGATTTATTGCGATTCCTATTAATATAGCACATGGCAAACCTCTATTCTGCTTATTGGTCAACTTGGATATATCTACGAAATGAACAAAACCTACCCTTGACTTTTTCAATTCATTCTCTACTTCTTTATTCATATTTCTTTCTTTTTGACAGGGATATAAATATCTGTGATTAGTTCCGAAACCGGAGTTTTTTCGGGTGTATTGATATAAGTCTCAAAAGTAAATGGGTCTCGCAAGCTATAATCATTTGCAGGTAGCCAGTCAAGATAAATATAACGATATACCCTATTCAGTTCATGGTATAATCCTTTAAAACGAAATATAGCATATTCACCCGCAGGAACTTCATAAACACCGAACCCCTTCGGAATTTTAAATGATTGTGGTAATGTTACTCCAACCATAAAACGACTTTGTTCTTCAAGCGTGATAAAAGGATAATCAAGAGTCATGCTTACATATTTACATCCTTTTGATAATAATCCATAGCTTTCAGAAAATTGTAGCACCTGTTTCCATAAAACTGAAAAACTATGGCTGACATGATGTGTTCTCTCTAATTTTAAATATGCAATCCGTGTATGAGGCACTCTTTCAATACTTGGTTCAATCTGTATTGGATTCTTACCTTCAGAACAAGCATTTGAATGTCTTTTACGAAATTCAGGTATAGAGCAATTAAAATAGTTTTTGAATGCCCTTGAAAGCGTATGTTTATTCTGATAATTGATTTGACTAAGAATTTCGGAGACACTTACATTGGTGGATATTAACTTAAAAGCAATGTACTCCAATCTTAATCGTTGGATGTAATTCCCAAGGCTATCACCGCAAACTGCTTTAAAAAGTCGGCGGAAATGATACTTGGAAATGCATACAATTTGGGATAACTTTTCAGAATCAAGGTCATCAAATAAATGACAATTGATATATTCTTGAACTCTGATCACCAATTCATATTGTATGTGAGCGGTATTAATTTTTTGCTTCCATCTTTTAATTTCAGGTAACCGTCTGGACATAATTTCTCTCAACTCCGACGAAGTATGGCGTATGCCGACCTCTTTATAGTATTCTTCGGGAAAAAGTCCCCAAAGGTAGATAAGATAATCCATTGAGAAGTCATACAGTTTAACTCCATTTTTCAGACAGTAATCACAATATTCCTCATTTTGGTCTACCTTCAGATTGGTATAATCAATATCCAAAGGTATCCCGCAAGTCTGGCAATATTTTGTTTCAGAATTGATGTTCATAAGTTTTTTATTATTGAGTGCAAAGTTAACCAATATGTTATGCAAAAAGTTACCATAAATAGCCTTCTTTCGTTTTAATTTGCTTTTTATTGGTTCTGCATATCTCCCCATGTAATTTGAATGCGTTTTTGCTCTCATGCTCTAACAATTTGCCTGTATCCCTTTATTCATCGTTGTTTCAGGTATGGTAGCAAGTGTGGTAGCAGGTATGAGAGCAAACGTTTGCTCTCATACCTGTCTTGTATCTATGTTGTCAATTCCATCCTGATTCTTCTCGTACAAACTGCAATTTCCAATTCAAAATCACGGTTGTTTCAGATAGTTTCAAGCGCTTGGAACTCTAGTTTCAAGCATTGAAACCATTAGTTCCAAGCCTTGAAACAAAAGTTTCAGACGCTTGAAACTATCTGAAACTACTGTCGATTGGGATTACTTTGTACTTCCCTAATAATGGTTGACTTGTTTATCTCTAATAGCTGCTATGTGTTGACTAGAAATATTACTAACCCTGGCAGCTGTTTACTTTATTATTTATTATTCCTGCCTCCGGTTTACT
>NZ_JAMOKH010000053.1:0-40924 GCF_023656585.1 Bacteroides sp. B1-V-101
TACCATTTAACTGTAATAATCGAATTATAAAGGCAACTTTTGTTCAATATCCCCAAGCGGGAAAGGGCAATAAATATCTAACAACGAAAGATAGCATCTAACGATGCTCCTTTCTAACCATTATAAACACTGTTGATTGAAAATGACGAAATATAAATTATTGTATATATTTTTTGGTATCCATATCTTATGTGGAATACTTGGTTTTATAGTAATATGTACAGTTCCAGAAACAGATCATATACGATGGAATATCGGATACATTATCGGATATACTTTCGTGTTATCTTTGATTTTTTCCTTCTTCATACACATTCCTAATAAATTACCCAAGGGGATCAAATATAGCATAAGAATATATAGAGGACTCTATTTGCTCGGTCTTATTATAGGTCTATTTGTTCCTAAAGGACTGTTCATGTTGTTGATATTATTCATTGATTATTCAAGCAATTCCAAGAAGATAGCCGAAGACGAACAATATATAATTCGTCATTATGTCACAGCATCACTATTTGACGACTATAATGAAAAGAGAGTATATAGGAAACAAGGAATAGTCGAGAAATATATTGGTAGTTTTGATGGTGGTGATATTATTCCACATAAGAGGTATGAGATACATTCTTTTCATATAGATGAGAGTAAAAATGTATTTATAGGACATGGTCATTCATTACTTGATGCCAAAGATACTGTCATGTCTTTTCCAATTGTAAAATCTTATAACTGAGTTTATAACAAGGTCGAGCCAACAGCTGAATGCTGTTCCTCACCAAACCATTATCAGCACTAAGAATATGAATATTCAACTTAAAAAATATACAAGGTTAACAGTGAAAATTACAATGATGGTTGTTTCATTATTCTGCTTATTTTCCGTAAGTTGTATCAACAAACAGAAAAGAGAGTACAGACATATGTGTGATAGTCTGAGCAAGATGGATTTTCCTCCAAGAGTTCTTGATACATTATTTTTCCGGAAGTATGGAAACGGAATTGAGGTTGATACTACATTCCCCAATGGAGAACAACATCTAATACAATTAGATTATGCAAACAACTATTATTATGCAATAGAGTACCCAAACATACCGATTATAGATGTGATGTCGTATGATGGAAAGGACGGAAAGCTGATAGACTGGCATCAACGATTTATTGACTGGAACAACATATCACCTTGGGTATGGTATGATAAAGAAGGAAACGTATGCGAATTGAGTGCTACTTGCTCCGAAGAGAAAGATTATATTTATCCTACTTACTCCATTCATCAGTTAATAGAGAAACTGAAACAGGAAAATATAGATTTGTTCCATAACACTTCCATATATTATGGAACAAACTATCGGGATGCTGATTCCATTCCATATAAAAAATGTGGATGGCATGTTATGATGAAAGATACCACCGTCTCTAATGATACTTGCAACATGACTGTGAGATTATATGATGGTAAAACAGGCAGATTATCAGATGTATATAGAGGAAGATGGCAGGGGGATAACTAAAACGAATATGCTGAAACAAGTACCTGTGCCACCTCACGGCGGCAAGATGCATCTCATTAGGCACAGCTTATAATAACCTATAAATGACAATAGTATGAAGAATTTGAAGAAACTTTGTGAATATTTTGCAGTCGCATTCCCCATAGTGCTGGTATGCGGCTTCATCGGACTTGTAATCAAAGAAGTGCAAAGTCGAGAAAACAACTTAATGTTATTTCTCACCAAACCATTAAAGGCATGAGGAATTTATTGGAAAAATATTACAACATCAATTTTTATTGCTCTTATAAGTTGCAGTTTTTCATTTTTAGGAGGATGCTAAATCTTTTCTATTGGCTAAGTTTCTCGAAATGGAAAAACGGCTATATAAATCGGTGCATTTCGACTAATAAGAGACAAGAAGCTGCCGGAATGGATAAAGGTGTCGATGTCTATATCAGCAGTATGGCGAGTAACACCCCATACATCATCAGTATTTGGGCATTCTGCCTTGTCTGCCTTGCTTGTATCAAGATTTTCAGGATAAGCCTATTAAGTATTTTGGGAAACGGTGTCTATTTTTTGCTTTTGATACTCATCGGGATATGCGGGTATTATGTCAATGAAATATTCTTATTCAAGGGGGACAAATACAGGAAATATTTCGCCGAGTTTGACAAAAAGAAAAGGTATCTGCTCTACTACGGCATCTATGTCGTTTCCCTGATTATACGGTTAGCGACATTCTATTTATTGCTCGCCAGCGCATGAGGGAATACAAACTGAAAAGTAAAAATAGTTATGAGCTATATTACAGCAGAAAGATTGGGAAGAGTTCTTATATGGGCATGGAACAAGTATGTGAAGAAAACTGCCATTCCTTACAAGGAAATTGACTTTCATTATTCGGATTGGGTCTTTCTCCTGACAGGGCTTGTCTTTTTTGGAATTGTGCTGGGTATGACCCTGCTTTATTTTGCATTTTGGAGAACATAATTCATCGACTATATATGAGTAAAAGAATAAAAAAAACAGATAACTATTTTGAACGAGTGAAGCAACGTGCCAACCGGACGAATTACAGGTATTATTTTTTTGATTACCTGTACTTCAAAGGTGAGCAAGGTCATAAAATGAGGTCCCGATGTTCAGGGGTACTCATGCTATCCTTATATTGGTGGTTTATAATAGAAATCCCGTGTATTCCGCTATTTGACAGAAACTTGCCACATACATGGTATTTGTTATGTTGTATGGGAATGTTTCTTTTTCCTGTCTTGTTTTGCCTTGTTAGGTATCGAAAAGATAGAACATCTGCATTAGTAAACCATTATCGTCATTCGTCCAAAAATAAGATTACGATAACTTTGCTACTATTACTTCCTATGGTATTATGTGGATTTGAGCTATGGCTATTAGCTAAGTTGGGATGGATTATTTGTAAATGGTGTTAGAATACAATCCGGTGTATATATAAGGTATATTGTTTATTTGTAAAGAAGTAGAGAATGAAAACGAAATTAAAATACCCGATATTCAGCTTTGCCCCCAAAGGCTTGGCTATGGATTATAGGATAGAAGATTGAGCATATGAGGACAAGAGAATATTCGACAGACGAGCTGTTGCTAATCGCCAATAACGTAACCGGCGAATATACCGACAAGCAGGTACGGCAGGCAAAGCTGGAACTGTACAACCGAGGTGTGGACGACAAGGTGATCGCCGACATCATGGAAGAGAAGGAGGAAGCCTTCATGCGACGGCTGGATGCCGCCGCACGTGCTGAGAAAGCCCGCATGGACAAACAGAACGAGAAGAACAGGAATGTCAGTTACCGATGGTGGGAAATGCTCGTCATATTTATATTTGCACCGTTCTATCTGTGCAGGCAGCACTATCTGCCAAGCGACTTCTTCCCCAAACTGAAACAGCTGAAAGCCGAAAAGTATGATTTGAAATTCAGGCAACGGATCATCTGTCTGCTTGCCGGAGATATGGTCTGGATTTTCATCTACTGGGTGTATTATTCCTTTGTAAAGAATTAAAGGATGAGATGAAGTCCCTAATTCCATTTCCAGACACGGAAGCATTTCCGGCGAAAAACGGAAGCGGTTACCGGTCTATGGCGGTTATCTTTGCAGGATTTCATACATTACCGATTTATCCATTTAAAAAACATTATCATGGAAACGAAGTTTATCGAACAGCTGGTGATGGCCGTACCGGAATCACTGAGAGAAACAACCCTTGCCCTCCAAACGGAAGTGGAGGAACTGCTAAAGGCGAAAAGTACGAAAAAATTCCTTGTACTGGAACCCTATTCCCGGAATACGGAACTGTGCCGCCATATCCTGCGGCGTATGGAAAAACTGCCCGAACTGCCTTCCGTGTCATGCAAAGAGTACCGGCCATTGCTGATGCTGCTCTCCCTCTCCAAAGAGGTGGAGATACAGAACGACCTGCTGCACCATTTCGTCGAGCCTTACCGGAAAGCGTACCGCACGCCGGAGATGCTCTATCTGTGCGAGGTGCTGTACCATACCGGCACTCCACAACCCCTGTACAACATGTGTAATGAGGTATGCGACTACTTCTTCGTGGAACGGCGCAAACAGATCAGCCGGCAGTACACACCGCTTACCGAGCTGGATTTCCAGTTTGCCGAGAAACGGCTGAAGCCGCTGTATGCCGCCGTGTTCCGGATGAAGGTGAACCGCTACAGCTACCGGACGCACAGTGTGGAGGAACTCGCCGGAATGTTCTGCATGAGCGTTTCGACCTTCCGTGACAAGTTCCGCAAGATCTACCACCGCCCGGCCAACAGATGGCTCCAGGAACAACGTATCGGACAGATACGGCGGGACTTGAAATATTACTATGACCGTCCGCTAATGGAAATAGCCGAGAAGAACGGATTCGCATCGGCCAACCGTTTCTGGGAGTTCTGTACGGAACAGATGAAGCAAAGTCCGAGCGAGCTGCACAAGGATCTGTACGATGAACTGTGCAAGGAACGCCGTAAGTTCTATCTGGGCGAATAGACACCGGCATTTTCGGCGAAAAGCGGAACAGGCATGTCGGGCAAAGCGCTTACATTGAAGCCATTTTCATACTTAAACGAAAAAACATTATGAAATTATTCAATGTTACCCCTTATCTCCTGTTGCTGGAACAAGAGAACAGCAACGAGGAAACACTGTCGAAAGCCAATGCCGAGTTCGTAAAGGAAGTGTACGAGCTACAACGTGCGGAGAACGACATCACCATTGTCCTTTTCCAGCTGCAATACCTGAGTTGCAGGCTGGTCATCCTGCGCGAGCATTACCGCACGGCACAGAAGGAACATCTGATCTGCTACTCCTATATCATCGGCACTCTGACCTATCTGGAAGGGATGCAAGCCCACTGCAAGTTCGCCTATGAGATACATCCGGCGGGTGCGGATGTTTCCACCGTACCGGCCGGAACCCCTCCGGTCATCTGGACATCGGAAGTGATAAATCTGATAGAGTTGCTGTACGCCTGCCACGAACTGAAACTGTTCAACGGCGGTGATGTCACGCTGAAGCGTGTGGTGGAACACGTGTGCGGACTGCTGGGACTGGATGTGAAGAACGCTTCGAGCTACTACGCACGGATACGCAGGCGAAAGGCGGACGAGCGTACCTACTTCATCGACCGCCTGCGTGAAGTGCTGCTCAAACGGATGGAAGAAGATGACGAGAAACATTACCATAGAAGGTAATCCGATTTCCGGAACGAACGGAATCCCCTGCAAGCCATAGCCGCTTACAGGGGATTTTTTCCGTTCGGCACATCGTCATTTGTTCAGTTCCAGAAGGTGCTTGAGGGCGGGATCGCTGGCGATGCGCTCCAGCTCGTCGGCCACGATCCGTTTGACATCCTCCTTAATCCGGTTGTAGTTTTCCTGTACCATTTCCTTCATGTGATCCACTCCGTCATCGTCCACGAAGCCGGTGATAACGGGTATCTTCCGATATGCCTTCTCCTCTTCGGCTATTTTCCCGGCATCGACGACAATCTCGCAGTGGAAGATTTTCTGCTCAATCCTCTCCCCGAAATTGTCGGCTACGGAGCCGACGAACATCCCCTGTGTCAGCCCGCTGATCTTGCTGGGTGGAATGAGGCTGTCCATTTGGGTGGATATGGAGGTGGAAACATCCTGCCGGTTGATGGAGATGGAGTGGCGTTTCTGAAGTATCTTGCCGAACCTCTCGCTGAGAGTCTTGGCCGTTTCCCCCACGACCTGCCCCGAAAAGATGTTGCCAACCGTGTTGATGATCACCTTCGCCTCCTTGTCGGTATAGTCACGGATAAGCTGGCTGAAATCCTGAAAACCGAGCAGCACGGCGACCTTGTTGCTGCGTGCGGTGGCTATCAGGTTATCCAGCCCCTTGATGAAAATGGTGGGCAACTCATCAATGATGATGGAGCTTTTCAGCCTGCCCTTCTTATTGACAATCTTTACAATACGGCTGTTGTACAGGCCGAGCGCAGCACCATAGATCGCCTGCCGGTCGGGATTGTTGCCTATGCAGAGGATTTTCGGCTCGTCGGGATTGTTGATGTCCAAAGAGAACTCGTCGGCAGACATCACCCAATAGAGTGCCGGCGAAATCATACGGGACAGGGGAATCTTCGCACTGGCGATCTGTCCCATGAGCTGGTCGGCGGCTCCCGCCAGCCACGCATCGAGGAAAGGACTGAGGTAGTTCTCCAGTTCGGGATAGGAGGACATGATGGGAAAGATCTGCTCGTAAGGCTTGTTGAGGAACTCGACGGCATGGGGGAAGGTGCAATACCTGCCGTCCTTGTACACCCGCAGAAACCAGATGATGGCGGCAAAGAGAATGGTGGGCGACTCAACGAAGAAATCGCCCTGCTTCGCCGCCCACGACCGGTTGAGATTGAGCATGATGCTGTACGAACTCTCGTAAGCATCGGAGATGTCGGTCATGAACTTCGGGTTGAGGGGATTGCAGCGGTGGCTGCGTGAGGGATCGTCGAAGTTGATGACATAGAACTTCGGCGGCACTTTGTACCCCTCCAAATGGTTGAGCAGGTGATTGTAAGCAATGGTGGAGAGGTCGGGAAACTTGAAATCGTAGATATAGGCGGCATAGCCTTTCTCTATCTGCTGTTTGATATAGGAATTTACCACTGCAAAAGACTTTCCCGAACCGGGCGTTCCCAGTACGATGGAGGCACGGAAAGGGTTCACGACATTGATCCAGCCGTTGTTCCACTTCTTGCCATAATAGAACCGTGTCGGCAGATTTACAGAATATTCGTTTTCGATAAGCCTTGTTTCCTGCATGAAACTTTCGTTCTCGTTGTTGAACACATCGTCCATAAGGTCCTGTTTGAGAAGGCGGGAGATCCATACACCTGCGGCAAGCAGGCAGAGATAGCCGACGGCAAGAGTGAGTATATAAAAGGCGGTGCGTGCCATTAACGGTACGGGCAGGCTGAGCAGCCACCAGTTGAAAAAGAAGAGGACAACACCTGCGGAAAGGGCTGTCCAGATATGCGCCCATTTGATTTTTTCCTCCTTTACACCCTTCGTGCCCAGACACGACAGGGCAAGGAAGGTAACGGAGAAAAGCTTTGTCCAAAGGATGGAGCCGAACAACCCGGTCGTGCGCTGGAAGTTCAGCAGAATCCTGTCCACCACTCCGATACTGACATTCCACTCCCGGATGGCCGGATAGCAGAACCAATAGATATTGACAACTACGAACAACACGCTGAGGGCACGCATAAAGTCCATGACTTTCGCCAGTCCCCTGAGATCATCTTCTTGTGACATAATACTGAGTTTTAAAAAGTTATCGTCTTGATAATTATGTAATACGGGTTCAGTCCTGACGGCCGTAACGCCGACGGCGTTTCTTCTTGTCGGGCTTCAGTAGCCTGGGATGCCGGGGGACATAGTTCAGCTCCGGCTCCATGCCGGAAAGTAGCCCTCCCAGAATTTTCTCCCCGTTTCCGGAAACCACAGCGGACGGAACGGACGGCAGAAGTGGCGGCAGGAGATCTTGTGGCCGCTCCTGAAAGCATCTGTCCAGCGTGTTCGCCGAAAACTCCTTGCCCAGACGTGAGCCGTTGAGCACGGTGCGGCTGCGGTGGTCTATAAAGGTAACGCCATAAATCCTGCCGGTTCCGTTGCGGCGGAGAACCAAGTCTATCTGTTCTTTCGCCAGCCGGCTACGGAAATCCCGTTCGTCCACGGATCGGCGCAAAGCTTCGGCCACTAACGGCCGAAGCCGTTCACGGCACGGGTCGGACTTGATTCTTGCGGCGGATTCCCGCATCTTCCTATCCAACTGCTGTGCACCGGCCGTTTTTCCCAGCCGGGAGGACTTTATGGGAGTGGCCGCCGTTTCGCCGTTGCCGTCCAAAGCGGTATAGAGTATGCCGTGATAGGTGCGTCCGCCAATTTCCCCCTTCACTTCTTCCACTCCTATATTATACAGGGAAAGCAGGGCACGGAGTTCGCCCATTGTGCGGAAGCTGTAAAGCTCGAGCAGGGGTTTGAGGGTACAGGCGATCTGCCGTTTGATGTCCCCTTTGGCAACATCTACCGGCTTCAGCTGCCACTCTTCGCCTTTCTTCCGGCCTTCCGCCGGATGCAGGCCGTATTTCTGCTCCAGAAGTTCGGTAATCTCCTTGCTGCGACGGTATTCGAACTTGTCGGATACTTTCCTTCCCTCACTATCGACACGCAGGGAAACGATGTGGATATGATGCCGGCCGATGTCCTCGTGCTTGAAGACAAGATAGGGCTGGTTGCCGTAACCGAGCCGCTGCATGTATTCCCTGCCGATTTCCGCCAGCTGCCCGTCGGTCAGCACGTCGTCGGGATGCGGGTTGAGGGAGATGTGTATGACCGGCTTCTCGGTGCGGTAATGGTTCGGCATCCATTCGAGAAACTGCCTCACGGATTCATCCGGACGGAAACGCCCGTCTTCGGGATAACGGAGGAGATGTGCCGACAGGATTTTCGCACCGCCTTCATCGACCTTGTTCTGGTTGTAGGCCAATGCACCGTACAAGTTCTTACCCACGCTGATCCTGGCTACCATGTGAGGCGAGTTTTTGGGAAAGTTCGACAATCCGGCGGTTCAGCTCCACGAGTTCAAGGGTGAGCTTTTCAAGTCTGTAAAGCAGTGCCAACGCTTTCTTTTCGGTGAAATGGATGTGCAACTCCTTGACTGCCTGATTGTAATTCACTCCTATGGCACGGAACTGCCGGAACAGTTCCGTGAGCTTGGCCACATACTCCATTGTGGCACGGTCTGTCCGGATCACCCTGAACTCCTCGTTAAAGATCCGTGCGGCGATGAACTTGGATTTGGACAACAGGCCGGACTGCTCAAACATGGTGAGAAACCGTGCATGGCCGGCTTCGTCCAGATTGACGGTTTCACGGCGGACGGCCGGGTTCGACTTGGGCAATCTGCCCCCTTTTCCCCGTGTGCGGGGACGCTTTTTCTCGTTGTTCATATATACGTTTTTTATGTGGTACAATTCCACCGGGTGGCATTGCCGCCGTCTGTTTCTCCCCCACAATTTGCGACTTCGGAGCAAATTGCAGCCCCCTGCAAGGGCAAGCGTTTTTTGCTGCAAAACGGAGTGGTGCTGCAAAAAACACAGCTTGCTATGTTCGGGCGAACATAAATCTTTCCTCTCCGAAGAGGAAAGAGCGCTTTCGGGGGAAAGCGGGGATTGACGACCGACGAAGGCAAACAGCCCACTTCCGGTTGGATGCCGCAAAGTTAGGAAGTGATATAATCAGTTGTATATCACCAATATTAGCCACATTATGCCAAATAGAAGCCACTTGTACACACAGGTGGAACAGGAGGAAAAACGGGCGGCCGATGATGGCTGAACCAACGGCTGAGAATGTGCCTGAATGGGATGCGTAATGGCGGACTGAATGCCCAACCGGTCAGATAACCAATCAGACGGTCAGCCGTTGCAACGTTAGTGCGGTCGTCCGGCTGACCAGCCAACCAAGCGGATAACCTTTTGTTCGGGCAACCTGTTCATCGGTCGGTTGTTTCCTTGGCTGATTATCCGACAGGCAATACAATCCAATAATATCATGTATGGTCGGACAAGTATCCTATTGGCCAATCAGACGGACAATACTTCGGTCGGTCGGCTGTTCAGTCAGCCATTCCACGTCAGGAGCCGGCCACTCGAACCCCTCCGTTCCCAAACCATGAATTCCCCTTCTTTTTCCTTCTTTATTTGCGGCGTTGATTCAAAAGTATCATTTGTAAACAAACTGCATCATGGAAAAAGAAACACTCTTTATCGCCTTTTCCACGCAAAAAGGCGGAGCGGGAAAAACAACGCTGACCGTGCTGGTGGCAAGTTACCTGCACTATGTGAAAGGGATGAATGTAGCGGTGGTGGATTGCGACTACCCGCAACACAGCATTGCCGAGATGAGAAAACGTGACCTGAAAACGGTCATGGAGGACGAGCATTACAAACTGATGGCGTACAGGCAACTGCAACGGATAAGGAAGAAAGCCTATCCGATAGCGGAGAGTACGGCTGAGGATGCTGTCGCAAAGGCGGACGAACTGCTGGAAAAGATGCCGGAAACGGACATCGTGTTCTTCGACCTGCCGGGCACGGTAAACAGTACGGGCGTGTTGAACACGCTGGCGAACATGGACTATGTCTTTTCCCCCATTGCCGCCGACAGGGTGGTAATGGAAAGCACACTCCGCTTTGCGAGCCGGCTGAATGACACGCTGATCGCTACGGGCAAGACGAATATCAAAGGTCTGTACCTTCTGTGGAACATGGTGGACGGCCGGGAGAAATCGGAACTGTACAAGGTGTACGAACAGGTGATCGGCGAGCTGGGACTGAAAGTGCTGAATACCTTCCTGCCGGACAGCAAACGGTTCCGCCGTGAGCTGACGGGGGAACATAGGGCATTGTTCCGTTCCACGCTGTTTCCTGCGGACGGTACGCTGGTCAAAGGCAGCAACCTGAAAGAGATTACGGAAGAACTGTTGTCCATTATCAAAAAGTAGGCTATGGGAAACGAACGGAAAAAAATAAACCTGACGGACATTGACGAGGACTCCATAGTCGCCTCGTTCAAGGAAAGCCGGCAGACGGACGGGCAGGTACAAGCAGTCGGAAATAATGGACAGTCCGGTGAAGAGAACGGATATGTCCGTCTGTTCATCCACGAGTCACCGGTCTGCGCACGGCTTGGCAAGACAATCTACCTTCGTAAGGAGTTCCATGAACGGATTCAGAAGATTGTCCAGACAATCGGGAACAACGAGATGTCCATTTTCAGCTATGTGGACAATGTGCTGGAACAGCACTTTTCCACCTATCAGGACGAGATTACGAAGGAATACAGAAAACGAAGTACCGAACTGTTTTAAACCCCGGAAATCATGTCAGCAATCTTATTCTTACTTACCGGCGGCTATCTGCTGTGGATAGCCGCCTACCTCTTCCACGAGCGGAACAGCCGGAGGAAGAAAACGGAAAAAGCCGGGCAGATCCTTACCCGGATGGCGGTGGACGTGAGCGAGATTTTAGGCAAAAGCACATTTTCCCTTAGCCACTCCACGCCACAAACACCCGAAAAAATTGAAAACGAAAAATCTGTAAGTGAAGCAGATACTTTTGCACCGGAGAAAGAAAAGTACCCGAAAACAGTTTCCGCCGAGGAACTGGACAAGCTGTTTGCGGAAGGGAGTCCGCTGCCGGAAGAACTGGAACTGATGGAAGATATGGATGTTCCGCTGGAGTTCCGGAAAGAACCGGCAGATGACAATCCTCCGGTAGATGATGACGAGCAGGACAGACGCCTGCCGGGATGCACGCCGCAAGCCACGGGCATCCGCTTCGAGGACATGGGACTGGCGGTGCGTGTGGCGGTCAGCGGTGAAGCAGCCAGTGAGGAGGAAAGGATTCAGGCCGGAAAGACGCTGGCGGAACTTCGCAACACCCCGATGTTCGAACAGCTGACCTCCGGCGATGCGGAACGTGAGGAACGGATCGGCTCGCTGATAGAACTGCACCTTGCGGCATACCGCAAGCGTAAACAGCCGGACAGCGAACCGGCGGCAGAAACCATACCGGACACTTTCTCCATAAGCGATATTGTCTAACGAATAAAGTAAAACGTACATGAAAAAAAGAGATTACGGATAGCTGACGGTTCATTCTTACCAGTAGAAATCCAGACAAATTTAATTAACAACCGGATACGGCGGACTCTTCCCTCCGTCGTGTCCCTCATTCAAATCCATTTATTTTATGAACACGAAACAACTTGTATTAGTGGCGGTCATGCTAATCGCCACAGGCTCGCTCCATGCGCAGGGAAACGGCTCGGCCGGTATCGCAGAGGCGACGAAAATGGTAACAAGCTACTTTGATCCGGGAACGAAGCTGTGCTACGCAATCGGAGCCGTGATCGGCTTGGTCGGCGGGATTAAAGTGTACAATAAGTTCAGTTCCGGCGATCCGGACGTAAGCAAGGTGGCATCCTCCTGGTTCGGTGCGTGCATCTTTCTGATTGTCGCCGCCACTATCCTGCGTTCGTTCTTCCTCTAAGGGACAGATTCGCCTATATAATAATGTATATGGACTATGAACTGAACAAGGGGATCGGCGAGAGTGCGGAGTTCAAGGGACTCAAGGCGCAATACCTTTTTATTTTCGCCGGCGGGCTGCTGGCTCTGTTCGTGCTGTTTGTCATTCTCTATATGGCCGGTGTCGGCCAATGGCTCTGCATCGCTTTCGGTGTAACCTCCGCATCCGCACTGGTCTGGCTGACATTCCACCTGAACGGCAAGTTCGGAGAACACGGACTGATGAAGCTGCTGGCCAGAAAACAGCACCCCCGTTACCTGATCAACCGGATCAGTCCCCGAAAATTATTCACGATTAAAAAGAAGAATGTATGCGGAACACACTAAAGGCCGCCACATTGGAAAGCAAGTTCCCGCTTCTCGCCGTCGAAGCGGACTGTATCATCTCCAAAGATGCGGACATCACCGCCGTCTTTGAGGTGGAGCTGCCCGAACTCTTCACGGTAACGGCAGCTGAATACGAGGCTATCCATGCGGCATGGGCAAAGGCAATCAAGGTATTGCCCAATTATACGGTGGTACATAAACAGGACTGGTTTATCCGGGAGGATTACCGCAGCCAGACGGACAAGGAAAATCTAAGTTTCCTTTCCCGGAGCTACGAGATGCACTTCAACGAACGTCCTTTCCTGAACCATAAATGCTATCTGTACCTGACCAAGACGACGAAAGAACGCATGAGGATGCAGAGCAGCTTCTCTTCGCTGTGCAGGGGATTCATCATCCCCAAGGAGGTGGACAAGGATACCACCGCCCATTTTCTGGATACGGTGGGACAATTCGCCCGTATCGTGAACGATACAGGGCTGGTACACCTAAGACGGCTCGTCGGTGATGAGATTACCGGCACGGAGGATAAGGCCGGACTGGTGGAGAAATATTTCTGTCTGTCAATGGAAAATACCACTGCGCTGGAAGACATCGAACTCGGAGATGACGGCCTGCGTGTCGGCGACAAGCACGTTTCGGTACATACGCTATCGGAACTGGATGCGTTGCCCAACAAGGTGGGTACGGACTGCCGGTATGAAAGGCTGTCAACGGACAAAAGCGACTGCAAGCTGTCATTCGCCAGTCCGGTAGGCCTGCTGCTCTCGTGCAACCACCTGTACAACCAGTATATCTTTCTGGATGACAGCGGCGAGAACCTGCAACGTTTTGAAAAGAGCGCACGCAACATGCAGTCGCTCTCGAAGTACTCACGGAGCAACCAGATCAACAAGGAGTGGATTGACCTGTACCTGAATGACGCACACTCTTTCGGGCTTACCTCGGTACGTGCCCACTGCAACGTCATCGCATGGACGGACAACCCGATGGAGGTGAAGAACATGCGCAATGACGTGGGCAGCCAGATCGCCATGATGGAGTGCAAGCCACGCCATAATACGGTGGACGCCGCCACGCTGTACTGGGCGGCAATGCCGGGAAACGGCGCTGACTTCCCGGCAGAGGAGAGCTTCTATACGTTCATCGAACAGGCCCTCTGCTTCTGGGTGGAAGAAACGAACTACCGCAGCTCCGTTTCACCTTTCGGACTGAAGATGTCAGACCGTATCAGCGGAAAACCGCTGCACGTGGACATCTCCGACCTGCCGATGAAACGTGGCGTAACCACAAACCGAAATAAATTCGTATTGGGCGGCTCCGGTAGCGGCAAGTCATTCTTCATGAATCATTTGGCGAGGCAGTATTATGAACAGGGCACACACGTGGTATTGATCGACACGGGGAACAGCTATCAGGGACTTTGCTCGCTGATACACCAGAAAACCGGCGGCAAGGACGGCATCTATTTCACTTATACGGACGAAAACCCGATAGCGTTCAACCCTTTTTTCACGGATGATAAGGTTTTCGACATTGAGAAACGAGAGAGTATCAAGACACTGATCCTCACACTCTGGAAAAAGGACAACGAACCGGCGACACGTTCGGAAGAAGTGGCGCTGTCCAATGCGGTGGCCCTGTATATCAGGCGCATCAAGGAGGATGAAAGCATCGTTCCCTCGTTCAACACCTTCTACGAGTTCGTGAAAACGGACTACCGGAAGATACTGGAAGAGAAGGGAGTCCGGGAAAAGGATTTCGACCTTGCGGGTTTCCTGAACGTGCTGGAGCCTTATTACCGTGGCGGAGAATATGATTTCCTGCTTAACTCCGACAAGCAGCTCGACCTGCTCGGCAAACGGTTTATCGTATTCGAAATCGATCAGATCAAAGACCACCCCATTCTTTTCCCGGTAACGACTATCATCATCATGGAGTTGTTTATCAACAAGATGCGCCGTCTGAAAGGGGTGCGCAAGATGATCATCATAGAGGAAGCGTGGAAGGCTATCGCCAAGGAAGGGATGGCGGACTACATCCGCTATCTTTTCAAGACTGTCCGCAAATTTTACGGAGAGGCGGTTGTGGTGACGCAGGAAGTCGATGACATCATTTCCTCGCCTATCGTAAAGGAGTCCATAGTGAACAACAGCGACTGCAAGATTCTGCTTGACCAGAGGAAGTACCTTAACAAGTTCTCGCAGATACAGTCCCTGCTGGGACTGACGGACAAGGAAAAGGCGCAGATTCTGTCGGTGAACATGTCCAATGACCCGAAACGCAAATACAAGGAAGTCTGGTTCGGATTGGGGGGCGTACAGTCAACGGTGTACGCCACGGAGGTATCGCCCGAAGAATATCTGTGCTACACGACCGAAGAGAGCGAGAAGGTGGAAGTGGAACAACTGGCGAAACAGCTGGACGGCAATATCGAACTGGCTATCCGAAGGCTTGCGGAAAAGAAACGGAATCAAAGCAATGAAATACCGTAAATGCCTATGGAGTATGAAACCTTGTTTCCGCTCTACTGGATATGCGGGGAGTGGAAAAGCAACCGCAAGTCGCCGCCCGTTACCGTATTCCGTGACGGTGGCGCATACAAGATTGCCCTGACCTACCACCTTGATGCGGTGGTGGTAGGCACGATCCACCAAAGCGGCGGCATCATCTGGGCAGACCTGCTGGGGAGGGTGCAGCTCGCTTATGACCGGGAGGAAGACCGGCTGGTGCTGGCTACCGAAGGGATCTATGTACGTGCGGATGACTCATAGGGAAAATGGAGAACCCCGGTTCTCCCGTAAATGACAGTAACAACTATCCGATTTATTCAACATTAAAATTTTAAAAGACATGAAACGAATTATGGCTGTCTGCCTGGCCGGGCTTCTTTGCCCGATTATGGCAGTAAAGGCACAATGGGTGACGTTCGATCCCTCGAACTTTGCACAAAGCATCGTGAATACAACCCGCAATGTGGTGCAGACCACGACGACGGCAGAAAATATGGTGAAGAATTTTCAGGAAACAGTCAAGATCTACGAACAGGGGAAGCGTTATTACGACGCATTGAAAGCGGTCAACAATCTGGTTAAGGATGCCCGCAAGGTACAGCAGACCGTTCTTCTGGTCGGTGAAATATCGGACATCTATGTAAACTCTTTCCAGAAAATGCTGACGGACGAGAACTATACGCCGGACGAGCTTTCGGCAATCGCTTCCGGATATGCGAAGATGCTGGAAGAGAGCAGCGGTATGCTGAACGAGATGAAGACGGTCGTAACCTCCACCAGCCTTTCCATGACGGATAAGGAGCGCATGGATGTGATCGACCGTGTGTACCGTGACGTAAGAAACCAACGCAATCTGGTCAGGTATTACACGAACCGGAACATCGGCATCTCTTACCTGCGTGCAAAAAAGAAGAACGATACCCGAAGGGTGCTGGACTTGTACGGAACGGACAATCAAAAATACTGGTGACATGACGGGCGAAGAAACTTTCAGCAACCTTCACGAAGTGTTGCGCAACCTTTATGACGAGATGATGCCGCTCTGTTCGGACATCACGGGTGTGGCTACCGGAGTGGCCGCACTGGGTGCACTGTTCTATGTGGCCTCACGGGTGTGGCAGGCTCTTTCGAGAGCCGAGCCGATTGACATTTACCCGCTCTTCAGACCTTTTTGTCTGGGTGCGTGCATCATGTTCTTCCCCACATTCGTTCTGGGAACTCTCAACGGCATCATGAGTCCTGTGGTTACCGGCTGCCACGATATAATGGAAGGCCAGACGCTGAACATACGGGAGTATTCCGAGAAGCGGCAGAAGCTGGAATACGAAGCGATGACAAGGAATCCGGAAACGGCGTATCTGGTCGACAACGAGGAATATGAACGCCAGATCGAGGATCTGGGATGGTCGCCTTCGGACTTGAAAGCAATGGCGGGCATGGCGGCGGAGCGCTTCAAATACCAGGCCAGGCAGGGCGTGAACAATTTTCTCCGCAGCTTTCTGGAACTGCTGTTCCAATCGGTTTCGCTGGTACTGGACACGCTGAGAACCTTCTTCCTGATCGTATTGAGCATTCTGGGGCCCCTGTCGTTCGCCATATCGGTGTACGACGGCTTCCACAATACGATGATCCAATGGATTTGCCAGTATATCAGCATCTATCTGTGGCTGCCCATATCCGACCTGTTCAGTTCCGTGCTGGCAAGGATTCAGGTACTGATGATCGAAAAGGACATCGCCGCACTGAGCGATCCCGCCTATGTGCCCGACGTGAACAATTCCGCTTACATCATCTTCATGCTGATAGCCATTGTGGGGTATTTCACCATTCCGACAGTATCCACATGGGTGATTCAGGCATCGGGAGCCGGCAACTACGGCAAGCAGGTCAACTCGTGGTCATTGAAGGGCGGACGTGCGGCTGCCGCTGTTTCCGGTGCAGCCGTCGGCCATGTAGCCGGCAAGTTAAGAGGCAGATAACCCAATATAAAATCTTAGAAACATATGGAATTTAAGAGTTTGAAGAATATAGAAACGAGCTTCCGGCAAATCCGCACGATGGGTATCGTGTTCGTTTCGCTCTGTGCTCTGGTTACCGGCTATGCTCTCTGGAGTTCCTACCGGTTCGCCGAACGGCAGAGGGAGAAAATCTATGTGCTGGACAATGGGAAGTCCCTGATACTTGCTCTTTCCCAAGACCTTTCGCAGAACAGGCCGGTGGAGGCGAAAGAACATATCCGGCGTTTTCACGAGCTGTTTTTCACCTTGTCGCCCGACAAGGCGGCTATCGAGTCGAATATCCGCAGGGCGTTGTTCCTGTGCGACGAGAGTGCGTTCCGCTACTACAAGGACTGGGAGGAAAAGGGGTATTACAACCGTATAATCTCGGCCAATATCAACCAGAGCATCCGGGTGGACAGCGTGGCGTGCGACTTCAACAGCTACCCGTATGTGGTAACGACCTACGCACGGCAGTCGCTGGTCAGGTCAAGCAACATCACGGAACGGAGCCTTGTAACCCGTTGCCGGCTGTTGAACTCGGTCAGGTCGGACAATAACCCGCACGGCTTCACGATGGAGCAGTTCAATATCGTGGAGAACCGGGATTTGAGAACCATTGAACGATAACTTAAAAAAGACAGGAAATGAACCGATTGAAAAAATGGATCAGGTACGTGCCTGACAGGATAGACGACGGACTCCGCTATCTGTGCGGACGGATGTCGCCCGATGTACGGCTCGTCTGCGTGGTGGTCATGCTCACCGGCTTCGGCTGTCTGTCGATATACATGACGGTATCTTCGATATACCGCATCGGCAGGCATGAGGGGGAGCAGTTGCAAATGGAGCATATCAGGCGGATGGAGCTGTACAGGGGGATAAACAAGGATAGTATAAACATTAAAAACCAGGTGGATTATGGAGAACCTAAAAAATCAGGAACGGCAACCGGCGAACGCTGCAACGCCTGAAAAGGCGGAAGAGAAAGGGCAAACGCCGAAACAGGGGAAGAAAGAGGCCAGACCTCTGACTCCGGAAGAGATGCTCAAGCGGAAGAAGATGCTCGTGTATCCGTTGTTCTTTCTCGTGTTTCTGGGAGCGATGTGGCTGATATTCGCTCCTTCGGACAGCGACGAGCCATTAAGGGAGGGATTCAACGTGGATGTTCCGATGCCGGAGGACAAGGGGCTGCTGTCGGATAAAAAGACCGCCTACGAACAAAGTGCCTTTGAAAAGAAACAAAAGGAGAAAATGAACACGCTTCAGGATCTGGCGGTATCACTGGAACAGGAAGAGCCGGCAGCGGACGAAGTATTCCTGACGGAAGAGGACACGGACAATGGCAGTCCGTCTATCCGTTCCTCGGCCAATGCCTATCAGGACATCAACCGGCAGTTGGGCAGTTTTTATGAAACACGGCCTGCGGAAGATGACCAGAAAACACTGGAACTGGAATGGCGCATTCAGGAGCTGGAGCGTCAGGCGGAGGAAGAGCGCAAGGCCAGAGAAAACAGCGAGGAGCAACTGCGGCTGATGGAGAAGTCTTACGAGATGGCGGCAAGGTACATGCCGGGCGGCGGTGAAACCAAACAGGTCGCCGTGTCCTCCTCTACGGGTAAAACGCCAGTCTGCCCGGTTACGCAGGTAACGGAACGGGTGGTCAGCCTGCTGGCCGCACCCCTGTCCGATGAAGAGTTTGCCAGACAGTACGGCAAACCCAGAAACATGGGTTTCCACACGGTGGGGACAGTCCGGAGCCGTACGGAAAGGAACGGTATCCGTGCCTGTGTGTACAGGACGGTAACGGTTTCGGGAAGCGACGGTCAGGAAGTGGGTCTGCGCCTGCTGGAGCCGGTGCAGGCCGGGGAGTTGTACATACCCGCCAACACGATACTGACCGGCACGGCGAAAATCAGCGGTGAGCGCATGGAAATCACCGTTTCTTCGATTGCCTTTCAGGGAACAATCCTGCCGGTGGAACTGGACGCTTATGACACGAGGGGCATGAAGGGCATTGAGGTCAGGGGATCGCAGGAGCTTACCGCCGTCAAGGAGATGGCGGCCAACATGGGCTCGGCAATGGGAAGCAGCATCAACATCTCCACCAATGCCGGCGCACAGTTGGCTGCGGACTTGGGCAAAGGGGTGATACAGGGCGCATCGCAATACCTTTCCACAAAGTTCAGGACTGCCAAGGCGACTTTGAAGGCGGATTACGAGCTACTGCTCGTGTCAAGGCAATAAACGGTTAAAATCAATTTATCAATCAAGAAAAAACAACAAGCATGAAAAAAGTAATTTTAATGATGGCTTTTGCCATTGGTATGACCGGTGCGTATGCACAAAAGACCGTGAAAGTGGAAAAGACGGGAAATGACACGGAAGAAACGACAGATTCCGGAGAAACGGAAACCATGCCGCTGCCGGATAAGGAGGACGCAAGGCGCAGTCCGTCCACCGGTGATCTGTTTGACGGGCTGACACGCCCGGTGGCATTCGACCGGATGGTTCCTCCATACGCTTTGGAGGTGACATTCAATAAAACGGTACACCTTATCTTCCCGGCTGCTATCAAGTATGTGGATCTGGGATCGGCGGACATTCTTGCCGGTAAAGCGGACGGTTCGGAGAACGTGCTTCGGGTGAAAGCGGCGTTGAGGGACTTCTCCCGTGAAACGAATCTGGCGGTGATCACGGATGACGGCAGCTATTATACATTCAATGTGAAGTATGCGGACGAGCCGACCAAGCTGAATATCGAGATGAAAGACTTCATCCATGATGGCGAGGCGGTGAACCGGCCGAACAACTCTCAGGAAATCTACCTTACGGAACTCGGCAGCGAGTCCCCGCTGCTGGTACGGCTGATCATGAAGTCCGTCTATGACAACAACAAACGTCTGGTGAAGCATATCGGCTGCAAGCGCTTCGGCATCCAGTATATCCTGAAGGGGATTTATACGCACAACGGTCTGCTTTATTTCCATACGGAACTGAAAAACGCTTCCAACGTGTCGTTCTCCGTTGATTTCGTTACTTTTAAGGTGGTGGACAAAAAGGTTGCAAAACGTACCGCCATTCAGGAACAGGTTATCGTGCCGCTTCGTGCCTTCAACTATGTAACGGCGGTTGATGGAAAAAGCAAGGAACGGACGGTATTTACCCTGCCCAAATTCACCCTTCCGGATGACAAGCAGCTGGTTGTCGAGATGAACGAGCAGAACGGGGGAAGGCATCAGCGGTTTATTCTGACCAACGCCGAGCTGATCCGTGCCAGAGTCATTAACGAGCTGAAGGTGAAATAGTATGAAAAGGGTATCTGTTATTATATGTATGTTTTTGTGCTTTGTCCTGACGGACAAGGCACATGCCCAACGTTGCCTGCCCGGTACAAAAGGGCTGCGTATTACCGCCGGTATGACGGACGGTTTTCACACTGCGGACAAACGTAACGAGCTGGGTTACCATTTCGGACTGGGAACGGACAGATATGTGAACGGCTGCCATAAGTGGGTATTCGGGGGCGAGTATCTCCAGAAGTATTATCCATACAAGGACATACGTGTCCCGGTTTCCCAATTCACTGCGGAAGGCGGCTATTATTATAATTTCCTTTCGGATGCCAACAAGGTGTTTCTCTGCTATGCCGGCGGTTCGGTGCTGGCAGGATATGAAACCGTGAATTGGGGCACAAGTACGTTGTTCGACGGCTCACGCCTGTGTGCCGGGGATGCGTTTGTCTATGGCGGTGCGGTATCGCTGGAGATAGAAACCTACCTTGCCAACCAGGTGGTATTGCTGTTCCATGTCCGTGAGCGTTGCCTCTGGGGAAATGACAGCGGACACTTTCATTTCCAGTTCGGGGTGGGCGTCAAATTCATAATTGATTAGGGCATGGTTCTTTTGGAATTATTTTCGGGTATTGGCGGCTTTAGTAAAGGATTGCAGGCTGCCGGATACTCGTTTGAGAAAATATATTTCTCGGAGATAGAAAAAAATGCAATCGCCAACTTCAAATACAATTTTCCTTATGCGGAACATATCGGATCGGTTACAGAAATCGGAACAGCGGAAATCGGACATCCCGACATCATCACTTTCGGAAGCCCTTGCCAGAATTTTAGTTCAGTCGGCGACGGCAGCGGGCTGCGTGGAGAGGCAAGTTCCCTTGTCAGGTATGCTGTCGAAGCCGTCGGGAGATTCAGACCTGACGTTTTTATCTGGGAGAATGTTAAGGGAGTCTTCTTCGCAAAGCATCGATCAGATTTTTGGAGCATTATCAAAGCGTTTGCCGACATTGGCGGTTATCGACTTGAATGGCAACTGTTTAATACGGCATGGTTTCTACCCCAAAACAGAGAGAGAATCTACCTTGTCGGACGTGTTGCAGACCGGTGTACCGGAGATGTATTTCCTTTCCCGGCGCCGGGTGGAGGGAATCATCCGTGCAGGAAAGACACGGTTCATTCCCATACCTGCGGAACGATAACACGTAACTATTACAAACAGCCCAATTTCGGCAATTATCTGATAAACCTGCAACCGGGGGAAACTTTTGACGGACAGCCGAACGAAAAACAGAAATCCCGAATCCGTATGCTGACGGAAGTGGAGTGCGAACGCTTGCAAGGGTTTCCCAATGATTTTACCAGATACGGAATTATCAACGGGGAAGTGAGGGAAATCTCACGAGCCAACCGGTATGCGATGCTCGGCAATGCCGTGAGCGTACCGGTGGTACGTGCCGTAGCGGAACGCATCAGAAATAGTACTGTTTTAAACGATTAAATTTTTAATGTGTATGAAAAAGATGATAGAAACATTGTTTATTGTTACATTCATGCTTGTCGGTATGATATGTGTAACCGCCTGTTCTGACAAATTGGACGTTCAGCAGGTGTATGAGTTTGATTTGGCGACCTTGCCGGTGCAGACGACAATCGTAAAGGGCGAGGAAGCGGAAATTCGTTGTCAGCTTGTAAGAAGCGGCGAGTATCAGGACACCAAATACTTCATCAGGTACTTCCAACCGACAGGCAAAGGGGAACTTCGCATGGAGGACGGTATGGTGCTATTGCCAAACGACCTGTATCCGTTACCGGAAGAAACGTTCAGACTCTATTACAAATCACTTGACACAGACCAGCAGAAAATAGATATTTACATTCTTGATTCCTTCGGTCAGGTTGTACAAAAGTCTTTTGCCTTTAATAATGAAGAAGATGAAAAGGAGGATACCGAATGATTTATGCCGGATATACCCCGAAAAAAAGCAGCGACGAGCAGTATACTCCGGCTTATGCGGTGGCTCCTATAATCAAATATATACCCGAAAATAAAATAGTCTGGTGTCCGTTTGATACAGAGCATAGTGAGTACGTGCTTGCGCTGAAAGCCGCCGGTATCAGAGTGGTTCACTCCCATATCCTTACCGGTGAGGACTTCTTCGTTTACGAGCCGGAAGAGTGGGATCTGATTGTTTCCAATCCTCCGTTCAGTATCAAACAGAAGGTTGTGGAACGCTGCCTTGCACTCGGCAAGCCGTTTGCGTTACTGCTTTCCAATCTTTGGCTGAACAGCAGTGCACCGGTTCACTTGTTCCGAGAAAAGGAGATGCAGATGTTGTTGTTCGACAAACGTATCCAGTTTACGGAAAAGAACGCTGCCTATTTCGGATCAAGTTACTTTTGTTGGGAAGTCCTCCCAAGACAGATTGTGTTTGAGAATCTGAACCGTTCCAAATATGAAGAGAGCCGGATGGCTGATGACATGAGGAAATTGATAAAACCTTTAATGAACGGGCATGAATAGGAAACAGGAAGATGCGGATATAAAATCAGTACAGGAAAATCCCGGATATTTTCGGGATCTTCCTCCGGAACGTAAAACTGAGAATGTATGCTGGCACGCTGTCAATGCCGACAGTGCCAATGTGCGTCATGTACCGGAAGAAATGTTCTCCTACGAGATTGTCGGTATGGCTCTGACAAACAAACCCGATTCCATACATGATATGCCTTGTGGGGTACTGAAGTGCTTTTTGCCGTTGATTCTGGAAGATGACCGGTATCTCCGGGAGGCACTGCCGAAAGACGGCATACCTTTGGAGGTATATGAGGAGATGGTCAGACGGAACGGAAAGGCTCTGGAATATGTGCCTGAAGGCATGAGAACACCGAAAATCTGCCGTACCGCATTATCAAAAGTAAAGCACGATCCGGCTGTGCTGTTGCCTTATGTTCCTTATCCCGACATTTGTCTGGAGATTATGAAATTGCTTGAAGGGAAATGGAGATGTTCGGATTTGATGCGTTCTGTCCGGTGGAACATTATAGATGACCGGATGGCGGAATATGCTGTAAGTAGGGACGGCTATGCAATTTCGTCTGTGCCGGTACACCTGCAGACGGAAAAAATGCTCTGTCAGGCTGCCGCCGATACCTATAATTCGGCATTGCAGTTGAAAAGCATAAGGTATGATCTGAAGACTGAAAAAGCATATCTTGCGGGAATGGACAAAAATGTACCGGAAAGTTTTCTGAACATCCCACCCGATAAAAGAAGTGCGGGAATCTGCCTTCAAGCGGAAAAGTGGTATCCGGAACTATTGAAAAAGCAACCGGAACTGATTCCCGATATTGTCAGAAACAGCTGTAACGTATATTCTCTCAATCACAAAATGGAACAATGCACGGGCACAAAGTTCTCTGTCGGGCAGATAAAAAAACTGTATGACGGGAAGGCTTTGCCTGTTAAGGAAATTTGGACTCCGAAGGGGGTAATGAAAGATGTGGCGGTTTCCTTTGACAAAAGGCTGAAAGAGTTCAACTTTTCACCTGTCAGACAAATCAAAAGAAAAGGAATAAAACTATGACATGTGAACTCTCCTTGCAGACAACCGGCAAGGAGAGTTCTTTGGTGCAAATGGTTAATAACTCTCTCTCAATCTTATTACATATTATTATATCTTGTTTTTCAGATATTTATTGTTCTGTCATATACTTTCTTTGTTTTTGAATCAACCATTCATCACGTTTCTGTCTGCACTCTTCCAATGTGGGCTTCACACAGGAGAAAAGTTCGTTGTCTGCCGTGTCCCTGTAATCATAATGGTAAAACGTGCGGCTTTTCCGTCTTACGGTCATTTGGAATTTTTCATATTTCTCACCCGCCTTGCAGGTTGAAACTCCGTTCTTGTTCATTTTTGTTGCCATAACTTATGATTTTATAGTTTGTGAATATTAAAACAGGCTTAACTGTCGGGGCTGTGTGTATTTCCGCTTGAGTTCCAACAGTTTTTCTTTCAAACTGCGGATAACCTTCGGGTTGTAATTGCTTCTGTCGGAAACAGACCAACATTCCGCTTTGTTGTATTGTCGTTCCAACAGGCGGATGCCTTGCCGGACAGCTTCCTTATAATCTCTGACAGGCTCATCCCAAACGGACGGGTGGCTGCCGCCTCCGGCTGTGCCGGTACACCAGTCGATGGATACCGCATACGTCCCGTCAACGGATTGCCCGATATGGATCGTGTTGGAAGTATCCAATTTGATTTCTTCAACTATCGGTAACATACCATTAATCCAACCGTGTTCGTTGAACCGCTTGCCGACATAGCCGAAAATCAGCCCTCTTTCATACGTGCGTACATTGAGTATGATATGTCGTACACTCTTGCCGAAACTTTCGAAGTAGGCGATTTGTTCCGTGTCATTGCGGCGTAGTGCCAACAAGTACCGGAGGACTGTGCTGCGTTCCACCCTGCAAGGACTGTATTCTACAATCTCCTGCAATTTCTCTTCTCGTGTCATTTGAAATATTGGCTTCATGTCATTTATGTATTAGAGGATTAAAATGTCGCAATGAATAACCGGCTTTGGATGAACTGCACGCTTCCTTTGGAAATGCGCTGGTTGCACCAGAAATGGTGTGAGCCATAGCCGTAGGTGAAAAATTCGTCCAGTTCGGTCGTTTCCCGAAGTTTGTCAATGGATTGGCGGAGTTCCTCTTCCGTCCGGCAAAAGAGAAGGGTATTTACCAGTCGGATAAGGAGTGCAGGGATTTTCTCATCCCATGCACAAATTACGGTTTCAAATGTTACATTCATATTTTCCTGATTTATTCATTAGACAGTCATCTTTAAAATCTCTCTCCAGTATATCGGCTCTACCTCACTGAGAAGAAAGTCGATAAAATCTTTTCTCGCCTCTTTACACAATTCCCGGTAAAGTTCTCCAAAAGTGGTGATGTTGCCGTTCAGGTAGGTTTCCACCATATACTCGAAAATGTTGTTTACCTCGTAATATCTGCACTGCTGTGCGACAGTCCTGCTATATCGTTTCATAAGGCTTTATTTATAAAGGTTTATAATGTTTCTGTTCATCATCCGTGCTTTTCCTACGGTATAATAAGTACCGCCATAGGGCTGCTTGTCCCAATAGGCCAGGACGATTTCGGAGTTGTCAATCAGGTAGTCGTTCCTGTGATGGAAGCACCCTTTGCAGTAATCTTCCCTGAGAATGACCGTTTCATCGGCAGTTTTCATTATCCGGTCGTATAAGGACTTGTTCTCCGGGCGGTATCTGTCTGACTGCCGGCGGAACGGCACAACGGCAATGAGCCGAATATCCGTGTATTTCATTTTGAGGTCGGCTACCGCTTGGGCTGCAAGCAAATCAAAGCCTTCCGCCATTCCGCTTAGAAAGTAACGATAGCCCAGACTATACAACCTTTTCACTTGCGAAACTATATCCAGATAAAGATACAGCATACGGACTTGGAAGATACGCTCTGAACGGTGTCCGGTGAACGCTACTGATTTTGTAATATCCATTGTCATAACTGTGTGCATTAAAGTATTAATAACCAAATGATAATCCCGACTACGACAGCAAAGGAAAGAATGGAAACCAGACAACCCCATGCGAAGCGGATCACGTCCGTTATCAGTTCTTTTACGAGCCACAGACCGATAAACCACGCCAAAAGACTGCCACCGTACAAACTCCAACAGAAGCCTGAAAGAATGAGCCGAACCGACCAGCCAAACAATTTATGCAGAGGCAGATTGAGTCTGTTCTTATTTCCGTTATGTATTTCTCTTGCTGTTTTCATAATCACGACATTTTTTTTATGCATTGACGAGTTGAGCTGACTTATTTCATGTGCGTCAAAAGGTAGGGTTCAGGAAAAACAAGGTTTTTGGAAAAAATACCTCGTGCCATTTATGGCGCAGGGAAGATTTTTTTCAAAACCGGAACGGCTTGACCTTGTTTTTCCGTTAAGAACCCGAAGTACCTTTGCACTTGAATAAGTTAGTTTAATTCGTTCCTTTGTTTTAAATGTGGAGTGATGGCTACTGAAAACAGTGAGAGAAATACCCCGAAGGAAGTTAGCCTTAAACTTTGCTTAGAATCATTGTGTTATAAATCCTTTATGCATAAAGCGGTGATTAATACGAAAAAATTTCTACCTTTGTGTTAGCGATGCAAATAGCATCGTGTAATGTGTTCGTTTACCAACGTTCGGAAATCGCCAATTTCAAAAGTGTGAAGGTAAATGAACCGGGTAGGTTATACTTTGACGTAACCTGTCGGTTCACTTTACACTGGGTGTTTGGCGATACCTCGAACGTAGTATCCGGCAGCGTTACGTCAATTTAATATAATAACCTTATTGTTATGGATTTACAATCGACTCCCCTGAAAGGAATAGTCCGGTCTTCAGAAGATGGGCTTTTCTATCTGTTTCCCATTCAGAGTTTATCTACATTACAAGAGATGAAAGGGCATTTGACCTGTGCGATAGATGTCTTGAGTAATCCGGATGAAAATGATACGGAAAAGCGTTTGGACGCAGTTCGGACATTGAACAGCCTTGTTGCTGCGTTGAGCGTTAATGACGGCGATTACTATGATGCGATAGATATTGCCTTTGAGGAAATCAGAGAGTAAAAATATACAGATAATAATAAAAGCCTTCCTATTTCAAAAACGGAAAAAAGAAAGGTGTTGTACCGGGCAATGTGGGATTCATCACGCTTGCTTGTACAACACTTTTCTGCGATTTTGTATGGATGAAAGATCGCTCCGGTTTCGGAGAAATGGGAACGTTCTTTCTACCGATAATGATGCGGCTTTTATTCCGCTATCGAGGTTGAGGATTAGAATGGAAGAACTTCATCCGTTATTCATCTGTTCCTGTTCATGCTCTTTACGCCGTTTTTCTTTTTCCTTCTTTTTTTCTTTATCCTTTATTTCCTGTTCTTTAAGTATTTGTTTCAGGGGCTTGACTATATCAGGACGTTCCTTTTTGAAACGTTTATAGAAGATCTCTTCTATAAATTCCGGTAAGGGGGCTTTCCACGACTCTTGCCGGTGGTTGTCTATCTTGCCGAGTTTGTCGGGGTTGAGTCCAAGTTCACGTGCCATTTGTACATGGGTATCCGATAGCCGGTGTTTCTTTTGGGCGACTATCCATTTTTCGATCTGGGATTTCTTGATTGCCATATTACTTTTGATTTTCAGATTTTACTGTTTTACCTAAAAACAAACCGGTAACGGATTTTGCGCCGAGTTGTATCAGTTTGCGTTTCATTTGCGTGAAATTCTCGCCGGAAGAGATAATGTCATCTATTAAAAATACGTCCCGGCCTTTAAAATAATCGGGATGAAAGATCAAGTTGGATAACTTGTCTTGTCCGTGAGTTCCTTTCATCTGCTCACGGTCTTCTTTTATCCATGTGGCACGAAAACCGTCCACAACTTTAAGCCGATGTGAGAGAAGGCTGCAAAAACGGGCAAAACGGGTGATGTTCCGTTCACGGGTTGCCGCCGGTATGGGGATCAGCACGGCGTTGGCGGCTTTCTCTTTAAAGAACGGCATCCGAGCGATACAAAGCGAGAAGATCTTGGCGACAAGGGCTGCTTGTCGGCCTTCCTTAAATCTAAATACCAGATTACTCGTCTTTCTGTCGAATACCGATATGTCCTTGCATCTGGTCGGGTAATAATCGTGAATATAGAAACACAGTGCTCCGTCGATACGCATCTTGCCTTTGAAGTGAGTATTGTACGGGAAGAACCGGCGCACGAAATCGCTCTCGAAAGTAAAGCGGAGTATGTCACGCCAAAGGATGAGCGTGGTTTCATCCTGTACACGATAGAGTTCTCCGTTGATGCTTTCTTTATCCGACAAACCAATGCCGATTATCAGGCGGTCATTAAAAGCGTCTTTTGATACAATATACCAATCAAAGGATTGGCAGATGCCCACGATGTCACAATCATTGGAACAAAGGAAGTAGAAGGTATTGTCGGGTTTCTGGATAATCAGAAACTCGCCGGACATTTCGGAAAGGTGGAAATAGTTGCCGACATGGGCTTCCTCTACTTCGCTGAAGGATATGGATATGGTAAGGTTTTCTATCATGACACTGTTATTTGGTGTAAAGATAGGATTTTCAGGAGAAAAAAAAAGCCTTGCCCGTCGGATTTTCGGGCAAGGCTCGCTATTTACAGGCTTCTATGCACATCAGTTATAAGAAATGGTTGTCCGGTTGCTGCCGGGATTGAAAACGACAAGGACTTCGGGCTTTTTCTCTTGCAGGCGTTTGTACTCGCACAGGGAGTTGAGTACCCATTCACGGAACAGTTTCGTGCAATAGGTGTTGATGCGGAAGCTGAGAAATATGATCGCTTCCAGATTATAATAGGTAACGATGCTTTTGTCCTGTTTCTCGGTTATGGTCACGTCGCCGTCATAAAGCAGGTGGGATTTGAAGATGGAGCGCACATTGGCGTCTATTGTCTGCACGAACACTCCGAACAGACGGGCAAGTTCGTGCTTGGTCATCCATACGTTGCCGTTCTCTATCTTTACACTGACGATGGGTTGTTCATCCTTGTTTTCCAAACCGGTGATGGTGATGTATCCTCTATTTTCCATAAGGCGTTGTTTTTAAATGGTGTGACAATATAATGATTTGTTTATTCATACAGCGTTTTGCGTCGTACCTTTTTGCATACTTTTAAGTTTTCGATCCAGCATATTCATGTCATGGCTCAACTTTCTATCCACCACACGGGCATAAATCTGTGTGGTCTGAATGTTGGTGTGTCCGAGCATCTTGGACACGCTCTCAATGGGAACGCCTTTGGTAAGGCAGATTTCCGTCGCAAACGAATGCCGGGCAAGATGGTAGGTGATCCGCTTGTTGATCTGGCAAATAGCAGCTATCTCCGCCAAATATTCATTCATCTTCTGGTTACTGATTACCGGAAGCAGTTTTCCGTTTTTCAACTTGCCCTCATATTTGGCGAGAATATCCAACGGTATTTGCAGTAGGGGAATGAATGATTCCACTCCGGTTTTACCCCTGTCTTTCATAATCCACTTCTTGCCGTCCACACCGATCTTTATGTCCTCACTTGAAAGCGTATAGATGTCACAGTAAGGCAAACCGGTATAACAGCTGAAGATGAAAGCATCACGCACGTGTTCCAACCGCTTTGACTTGAACTCCTTGTAATAGATCGTGTCGATTTCCTCCTGCGTGAGATACCCTCTGTCGGTCTTGTCAAAATTGAACTTGAAATTCCCGAATGGATCGATAAAGCTCAATCCACTTTTCTGGGCGAACAACAGTATCGTATGGAAACGTTGTACAAATTTCATGGCGGTGTTGTTGCTTACCTCACATTCCTGACGCAAATAAAGGTAGAAGTTCTCGATGTGGGTAACGGTGATTTCCTTCACGGGAATGTCCGACAACTTGTATTCCTTCTGCAAGAACTCTATCATCCGCTGCTTGGTCAGTTCGTAGCGGGAATAGGTCTTTTGCGTGGCAGTCTTGCCGACCTTCTTTGCATACTGTTCATTGTGCTGGGTGAAGTAGCTGATGAGCGTTTTCTCCTTTTCCTCCAATCCCAGGAATGCGTTCCTGATTTTTTCCGGCAGTGCGTAACCGTCCACGTTCATCATGCGTGTGTAGTGCATGGTGATGGCCGAACGTATCTCGTCCAGTGTCTTGTTAAGTGAGGATACCCTGAGGTTTTCTTTCTTGTCCGCACTCTGTTTGTTGATGACGGCTCTTCCCGCTTTCGTGTCCCAATTGTCGGGGTGTATGTCCAGCTTGCTGCTGAATTGCACCTGATCACCGTCCACCGTGATGCGCACCATAATTACTACATGACCGTTTTTCTTCGGTTCGTTCTTCTTTAAATAGAAGAGTGTTTTGAATGTCGATTTCATACCGTAACTCCTTTCTTGTTGCAAAGTTAATTTGTTCATTCCGTAACGGCTATGACTTTCGACTGCCAATATTCGACAAATGAGCGACTTACCTATAAATTCGTTACGGTTTTTATCGTAACGGAAAACCGTAACGAATTAGTAACGATTAATCTTCACAGGGTGGCTTTTTGAGGTCTTTTTTCTGTCGTAGGCGGGTAAGAAAAAAGCTCCTTAAACCACTGGTTTAAAGAGCTTTGTCTTAGTTTGTCGGAGTATTTTCATTTCTCCTAAGTGATCCAGCTGGGGCTCGAACCCAGGACCCCAACATTAAAAGTGTTGTGCTCTACCTGCTGAGCTACTGAATCAATCCTTATTTGCGAATCAGTTATTTCCTGATTGCGGGTGCAAAGGTAGTTACTTTTATTTAATTTGCAAGTGTTTCGTAGAAAAAAGTTCCAATTATTTTTCCTCTTTATCGCTTGTTTCTTGATTATCAGTAGTTTCTACTTCATCATATTTTATTCTTTCTTTGTTGATAATAAAGCGTTGATAGTAGGAAAGCATCAAAGTGGTCAGAGGCAAGGCAATGATCATGCCCAGCATTCCCATTAATGAACCCCATATAGAAAGGGATAAAAGGATGATGGCAGGATTCAGCCCCGTAATCTTTCCCATGATTTTGGGGACGAGGAAAGTATCCTGTATAATTTGGACGATGGCGAAGACTGCCAGTGCGCATGCAATGATAATCCAGAAATTCTCTCCCGTATCGGCTGCTTTGAGGATCGCCAATAGGACCGTAGGGAGGAAACCGATGATTTGCAGGTAAGGAACCATATTAAGCGCTCCAATGAAAAGCCCCAGAGCGATAGCCATCGGAAAATCGATAATAAGGAAGCCTATACTGAACAGAATCCCCACACAAAAGGCAACCAGTGCCTGACCGCGGAAATATCGGTTCATGCCGTCCTGCACATCATGTACGAGGTTGGATGCGAAGGTACGATACTTGTTGGGCAGCAGATGCAGCCATCCTTCGGCTATGACTTCATAATCCAGCAATATAAAGATTACATATAATAATATGATAAAGGAGGCGAGAATGCTAAACAGGATATTGAGCGACTCCGCAAGCAGGGCCCACACTCTGGGCACCGTATCTTTGATGGCTGCAAGAATATTCTCTTCGCTTAATATACGGTTGAGCGCCTGAAGATCAATATTCTCATGAATGAATTCGGAAAGATTCTTGGGCACATTATTCCCGGCTCCATTGGTGAGGTAGGTTACCAGTAAGTCATTCATCCTGCCTATTTCCGAAACCATGGGAGGCACCAACAAATAAAATAAGGATACTCCGACAAGAGTAATCAGAAACAAGGCGCAGAAGATAGAAACAATACGGCTCTTTAACCGTAGCTTATACTGGAAAAACTTGACTAACGGATAAACCATGTAGGCGATTAGCCAGGCTATAAAGAAAGGTAATAACACTCCGCTGAGCCGTTCCACGAGCATTAGTATCCCTACCACCAGTACACATCCGATGGAACCACGTATAAAACTGTCGAATGTTATCTTCTTTCTTTCCATATCTGTTTTAATATAGAGTTTATATCTTCTGTCCGTCCTCTCCCCGTGCACGGAGGTAGCACTCCCTGCAAAGCGGCTCGTATTCGGCTGTTTCTCCTAGAAGTACCTGCTTGTCATTCTTGACGGTACGATGAGAGAAAGATGCCAGATCACCGCACTTCACGCAGATAGCATGAACCTTGGAGACCTCGTCGGCAATGGCACATAATTGAGGCATCGGTCCGAAGGGATTCCCTTTGAAGTCCATATCCAGTCCGGCGATGATGACACGGATGCCGTTATTGGCAAGCTGTCTGCATACGTCAATCAGTCCGTCATCAAAGAACTGTGCTTCGTCGATGCCGACTACATCTATTTCAGAAGTGAACAACAGGATACTAGCCGATGAATCGATAGGGGTGGACGCGATGGAATGACTGTCGTGTGATACCACGTCTTCTTCCGAATAACGGGTGTCGATGGCCGGTTTGAATATCTCTACACGCTGGCGTGCGAACTTGGCTCTCTTCATTCTGCGAATCAGCTCCTCCGTCTTTCCGGAGAACATTGAACCGCAGATTACCTCTATTCTACCTCTTCTTCTGGTCTCTTGTATGTGGTCTTCTGAAAATAATACCATGTGATTTTTGTGCTTTCTTGATTAAATAAATGAATGGACAAAGGTAAACAATTCGATGTACAAGAACTGTTAAATTATCCATTATTTTAAGTTATTGCATAAATTATTCCTACATTCGCACCATAATAACAATGGATGGAAATGAAACAGAAGCTATTAACAGATATTGAGCTGGATGTTCATGAGCTGAAGCTACTCATGAATACGTTTTCTAAAGAGCCGACTCAGACTTTGTCTGAACTGTTGAAGCGGAGCATCCTACGTATGCAGGAGCGTTTGGAACAGTTGTCGGAAGAGATAAGTGCTGTGCCGGTGGAAGCTTCGCCTTCTCCTGTAGCGGAAGCGGAAACAGAAGCCCCCATTCCCATTGTTGAAGAACAAGCTCCTGTAATAGAGGAAGTTGAATGTTCGGCGATAGAAGAACCGGTCGTGGAAGAGAATGAAGCGACAGCACCGGGAGAAGATGAACCTGTGATAGTACAGGAACCGCAGACTGTTGTGGAAGAAACAGTAATTGAGGAACCTGTTGTCGAAGACGAAATGGAAGAGAAAGAAGCGGAAGATGAGTCGGAAGACGACGAATCGCTTCTGATAGAGGAGCCGAAAGCTGCCGTATTGGGCGAAAGCATAAAGATGGCTGCCGGATTACGTCATTCCATCAGCCTGAATGATTCTTTCCGTTTCTCACGTGAGATATTCGGCGGAGACCCTGAACTGATGAACCGTGTTATCGAGCAGATATCAGTCATGAGTTCTTATAAGACTGCCGTGGCATTTCTTGCCTCGAAAGTCAGCGTAAACGAAGAGAATGAGGCGATGACCGACTTTCTGGAGTTGCTAAAAAAGTATTTTAATCAATCAGCATAAAAGTTTATGGGAAAGTTATATGTAGTACCTACGCCGGTAGGAAATCTGGAGGACATGACCTTTCGGGCAATCAGGGTGCTGAAAGAGGTCGATCTGATTTTGGCAGAGGATACACGTACTTCCGGTATTTTGCTGAAACACTTTGAAATAAAGAATGCAATGCAATCTCACCACAAATTTAATGAACATAAAACGGTGGAAAGTGTTGTTAATAGAATAAAGGCAGGTGAAACCGTGGCATTGATTTCGGATGCCGGAACACCCGGGATTTCTGATCCGGGATTTTTGGTAGTCCGCGAATGTGTGCGCAACGGTATCGAAGTGCAATGTTTGCCGGGAGCGACAGCTTTTGTTCCGGCATTGGTAGCATCGGGACTGCCGAATGAAAAGTTCTGCTTCGAAGGGTTCCTCCCTCAGAAGAAAGGACGACAGACACGACTGAAGGCATTGGCAGAAGAACATCGTACTATGGTGTTTTATGAATCGCCTCACCGCTTGTTGAAAACGTTGACACAGTTTGCCGAATATTTCGGCACTGAACGTCAGGCAACCGTGTCTCGCGAAATTTCCAAACTCCACGAAGAAACCGTTCGGGGAAGTTTGGCGGAATTGATAGAACACTTTACCGCTGCCGAGCCCCGGGGCGAGATTGTGATAGTATTAGCAGGAATAGACGATTAAAATAACTTCATTTAAAAACGTAAAACGTAAACGTATGAAAAAGTTAGCAGTTTTATTTATGTGCGCAGCCATGTTGGCTTCGTGTGACTTTAAAGGTGGAAGCAAAGACCTTAAGGCTGAAAATGACTCTCTTTTAATGGAATTGACACAGCGTAACGCTGAATTGGATGATATGATGGGAACTTTCAATGAAGTGCAGGAAGGATTCCGTAAGATCAATGCTGCCGAAAGCCGTGTGGACTTGCAGCGTGGTACTATTACCGAAAATTCAGCCAGTGCCAAGCAACAGATTGCTTCTGACATCGAATTCATCTCCAAGCAAATGGAAGAAAACAAAGCTCAGATTGCAAAACTGGAAGCTCAGCTGAAAAACAGCAAGTACAACTCTACTCAGATGAAGAAAGCTGTAGAAGCTCTGACTGCTGAATTGAAAGCTAAACAACAACGTATCGAAGAACTTCAGACTGAACTGGCGTCTAAGAACATTCGTATCCAGGAACTGGATGCTGCTGTCAGCGACCTGTCTGCTGCCAAAGAATCTTTGGCTGCCGAGAACGAAGCGAAAGCTAAAACCGTTGCCGAACAGGATAAGAGTCTGAATGCCGCATGGTTCGTATTCGGAACAAAATCAGAGTTGAAAGCCCAGAAGATTCTTCAGAGCGGTGACGTGCTGAAGAGCGCTGATTTCAACAAGGATTATTTTACTCAGATCGATATCCGTACAACAAAAGAAATCAAGTTGTACTCCAAACGTGCTGAACTGTTGACTACTCATCCGACAGGTTCTTATGAACTGGTGAAAGATGACAAAGGCCAGCTGACTTTGAAAATTACTAATCCTGCCGAATTCTGGAGCGTATCCAGATACTTGGTTATTCAGGTAAAATAAGGTAGACATACCTGGTTAGAATTGCCAATGTGCTGATTCCTGAATTCAAGAAATTAGCACATTGGCTTTTTTATTTCTCATATTATATATATCACGGAGCCAATGAAATATAAAAATCTCTTTTTTGACCTGGATGACACCATCTGGGCTTTCTCACGAAATGCACGCGACACCTTTGAAGAAGTATATCAGAAATATTCATTTGACCGCTATTTTGATTCATTCGATCATTATTACACACTGTATCAACGACGCAATACCGAACTCTGGCTTGAATATGGAGAGGGAAAGGTGACAAAGGAGGAACTGAACCGCCAGCGTTTCTTTTATCCCTTACAGGCAGTAGGAGTGGAGGATGAGGCTTTGGCTGAGCGTTTCTCGGAAGATTTCTTTGCCATTATTCCTACCAAAAGCGGTCTGATGCCCCATGCCAAAGAAGTGTTGGAGTATCTTGCGCCGCAATATAATTTGTATATCCTTTCCAATGGTTTCCGAGAGCTGCAGTCGCGTAAGATGCGTTCGGCAGGAGTAGATCGTTATTTTAAGAAGATCATTCTTTCGGAGGACCTCGGCGTATTGAAGCCCTGGCCCGAAATCTTTCATTTTGCTTTATCTGCCACCCAGTCCGAGTTACGCGAATCGTTAATGATCGGTGACAGTTGGGAAGCCGATATTACCGGAGCGCATGGGGTAGGGATGCATCAGGCTTTCTATGATGTGACGGAACGAACCGCTTTTCCTTTTCAGTCTACCTATCATATCCATTCACTGAAAGAATTAATGAATTTATTGTAGGTTTTATGGATTAAGTCGTATTTTTGTTGCATTTAATAAATGTATAAAATACGATAACATCATGGATAGTACGCTTCTGCCATTTGCCTTACTTTGTTTTACTTCGTTCTTTACGCTGACCAATCCTTTGGGGACAATGCCGGTCTTTCTGACCATGACACACGGAATGACAGATAAGGAGCGGCAGGCTATTGTGCGCCGTGCCACCATCGTGTCGTTTATAACGTTGATGGTGTTTGTCTTTGCCGGGCAGTTCCTTTTCAAATTCTTCGGTATCTCTACCAATGGTTTCCGTATTGCCGGTGGAGTAATTATCTTTAAGATTGGTTTTGATATGCTTCAGGCACGCTATACTCCGATGAAACTTAAAGACGAAGAGATCAAAACCTATGCCGATGACATCTCCATTACTCCTCTTGGAATTCCGATGTTGTGTGGTCCCGGGGCTATCGCTAATGCCATCGTTTTGATGCAGGACTCTCATACTTACGCCATGAAAGGTATATTGATCGGAACAATCGCTTTGATTTATCTGCTGACGTTCTTTATTCTCCGTGCTTCCACCCGACTGGTGAAAGTACTGGGAGAGACCGGAAATAATGTGATGATGCGTTTGATGGGATTGATTCTGATGGTGATTGCAGTGGAATGCTTTGTGAGTGGAGCGAAGCCGATATTGGCGGATATTGTGAGAGAAGGGCTGAGCGGTATCTGCAAGTAGAAGTCTGTATTGTGGGGAGGAACGGATAAGATTACACTCATGTGTAAATTCGGAAATGGAAAATAAAAAGCGAGCCCGTTTAACTGCTTAAAGTTAAACGGGCTCGTTATTAAAATGGTTTCAGTGTATTAGTAGCCTTCGTTTTGTTTCAGCTTACCGTTAGATACATTGATCTCGGAAACCGGAATAGGCATTACAGTACGATAGTCGTCATAGTTGATCGGACCGGCCGGAACCTGAGCATTCGTTACTGCCTTTTTGTTTCTCCATGTATCCCAGGCGTTATGACCTTCACCATAAAGTTCCAGTCTGCGTTCTGTCAGAATATCATCGATAGTAACAGAAGCAACATCTTCATAGTCGGCTATTCTTTGCTTACGCAAGTCATTGATATAGCTGGCAGGATCAGCACCACCTGCTTTTAATGCAGCTTCTGCGGCGATCAGATATACTTCGGACAGGCGGATTACTTTCGGATTATTTACATATATTTCTCCGTCGCGTCCCGGATACTTCTGGATATACCAGCCTTCGTTATCTCCACCGTCGCTTTCTTCAGCAATCAGAGTGCTGCGAACATCGTCCGGACGTTCTTGAAGGAAAGTTTTGAATGCATCGGTGATACCGGCTTCTGCATAACCTTCGGCATGTGTGTAGAATCCGAGAGAGTTACGTTGTGCATTGTAGAGTGAGGTAATCAGGAACTCGAAAATGCTTTCACTACTTCCAACTTTGGTCCATACTGTTTCGTATTCGTCTCTGGTGTACAGCTTGTATGGAGATTTTTCGATTACATATTTGGCGTCCTCAAGTGCTTTACTGTTCTCATTCATGTAGAGATATGCACGGGCTCTCAGTGCACGGGCTCCCCAATAGTCGATATGACCGGCAGTTACTACCTTGCTGGTTTCAGGAAGATTATCCAATGCAGTCTTCAAGTCATCCAGGATGGTTTCGTAAGTTTTCGCAATAGTAGCTCTTTCTGCTGTATATCCGGATTCGAAAACTTCTGTAGACAATACGATACCCGGATCGCTAGCCTGTGCATTGCCAGGAAGTTTAGCGAATAAGCGGGCCAAGTCAAAGTGGAAAAGTGCCCGCAAAGCATACAATTCGCCTACCTGAACATCAACTTCAGCTCCTTCCAGACCGGATTTCTTAACTCCCTCCAAAACTTTGTTTATTCTTGCCAGAGAAAGATAAAAGCGTTTGTAGAAATAGTATGAATCAGAACTATTCTTAGTAGCCTGGTAAGCATATACATCGACTGTTTGCTTATTGCTACCGATGGCTTTGAAGTCGCTGCCTCTTTGGTCGGCGTACAAGAAGAAATCACCTGCGTAGCTGCCACGTGGATTAGTTCCTGCGTCTATAGAAGAAGTCTGAGACTCATAAACACCGTTAACTGCAAACTGTAAATCTTCGAGAGTCTTAATAGCACCTTCTGAAGGCCATTCACTGGAAGGCACTTTGTCGAAAGTATCGCATGAGGATACTGCCAACGTCAGTAATAGAATGGGTAAATATATTTTTTTCATTATTCAGTCTGTTTATAGATTATAATTTGATATTAATGCCGAATACACAGCTTCTCAATGCCGGTGTATCTGCCTGACGATAACCATTGATCGCTACATCCGGGTCAATGTTTTTAGTCTTCGACCACAACATAGCCAGGTTGTTTGCTCTGAAGTAGATGCGGAAGTTGGAAATGTGCTTCTTCAATACCGGCAGAGTATATCCTACTGTCATTTCTCTCAGACGAATATTGTCAGTCGATTTGATTGTGCGGCTTGAGAATCTGTCCCAACGATAAGGGTTAGCGTAGATAGGCATCGGGTTGTCTACTTTATCACCCGGATTTTTCCAGTAGTTTCCGGCTACATCTTCTGACAGGTTCATGGAACCGATTCTTACGCCATCATGATGAGAGAAATATCCCGGATAATCGAACATGTCACCACCAAACTGGTAAGTGATCAGGAATGACAGATCAAAGTCTTTGTATGTGAAAGTGTTGCTGAATCCACCGATAACATCAGGCAATGCTTTTCCTACAATTCCCTTACCTGCTTCGGAGTAGTCATTTACCACTCCCTTTGAGTGATCTTCAGGATCTAACCAGAATTCTCCCAGACCTGTTTCAGGATTTACACCTTTCCATTCGGGCAGATAGAATGTATACATTGACTCTCCCTCACGGTGCAGATACATTTCTCCGTCTCCATACTGGATATCTTTTCCTTCAGGAAGTTTGTCTACCAATGCACGTTGGTAAGTCAGGTTGAAGTTTGAAGTCCATGTAAAGTTCTTGTTGCTGATATTTTTAGAATTGAGTTCCAATTCGAAACCATCGTTCTTCAAAGCACCCAGGTTTTCCCAACGGGAGTCAAAACCGGTGATTAATGAAGTTGGTACTTCGAACAGCAAATCCGTAGTCTTCTTATTGTAATATTCCAGAGACAAATTTACGCGATCGTACATATTCCATTCAATTCCCATATTGAAGTTCTTGGATTTTTCCCAGCTTAATTTGTCGTTAGCCATTCTTGACCAGTAAATAGCGGGAGCACTTCCATATCCGGAACCTGTATACAGGTCCATGTAACCATAGTAATCTGAGGGCAAGTTACCGTTTGTACCATAAGATGCTTTGATCTTGAAGTCGGTAAATAACGGCATATCTTGCATAAATCCTTCTTTGCTCATTCTCCATGCACCGGATACAGACCAGAAACTAGCCCAACGGTTGTCTTCACTCAAACGTGATGAACCATCACGGCGGAAACTGGCAGAAAGATAATACTTATTATCATAGTTATAATTGCCACTTGCAAAGTATGACATCATGCCGGCTCCCTTGGTTGAACTTGCAGCCTGGTCCGGTTGTCCGTTTGCCAATTCGGGATAGTGGCTTGAATAACGTTTGGCAACAGTTACAATCTGCAGCAGGTCTCTGTTTTCAACTTCGAAACCGGCCATCAAGTTCAGATTGTGCATATCTTTAAAAGTATCCGTGTAGTTTAATGTAGAAGAGCTGGTAGCTACGCGGCTTTCGAATGTATAACGAGAACCCATTCCGCTGACGGAACCACCGTTAACGCTGTTGCGATCCCAATATTCAAAGTGCTTGTTGTCTACATAGTCATAACCAAAGATAGAGTTAAGTGATAACTTATCACAGAATTTGATTGTTACATCTGCATTGGTCATGCTGCGGAACATTTTTGTCTGAATCCACTCCAGAGCTGTATCGCTGTCTTTACCACCTAGCATCAGATGCGGGTTGGTAACTTTACCCCATGCTGCATTTTTATTATATGAACCATCTTCATTCTTTACCGGAGCAGTCGGGTCCATTGCGAATAAAATACCTATCGGAGAAGAAGTACCCATTCCCTGGGCCTGGTCTCCCTGGTCGCGGAAACCATCTTGCGATGTAGCGGCTATCATTTGCTTGAGAGCTACGTTCAGCCAGTTATTTACTTTGTGATTAACGTTCAGACGACCGGAGATACGTTCGAAGTCACTACCAAGAACGATACCCTCGCTCTTATTGTAGCCAACTCCGGCGTAGAACTGAGTCTTTGACGAACCACCGTTGATAGATACCTGGTGATCTTGAGTGAAAGCAGTACGATAGATTTCTTTCTTCCAGTTCGTATTTACTTTACCGGATGGGTCATGGATAAAGTCAGCGACAGTAGCCGGTGAGTCGAGCAGAGGAATGAACATATCACCTCCGTTATCGATGTTGTTCAATGCTGCTTGTTTGCTATCTGTTATTCCGTAAGTAACCAGACAGTTGGCTAATGATTCACGGGTGTAGTCAATCAAGTCGGCTGATCCCATCATATTGAAAGCATTTACAGCCATCTTGTTCCAGCCTACTTCACCTGAATAGCTGACATTCGTTTTTCCTTCTTTACCTTTCTTTGTGGTAATAATGATAACGCCGTTTGCGGCACGTGAACCGTACAATGAAGCAGCAGCGGCATCTTTCAGAACAGTCATGCTCTCGATGTCTTCAGGATTCAGTGTACTCAATACGCTTTGAGTCTTACCGTAGTAGTTCATGTCGTCATCAGCTTTTGTTACAACACCGTCAATAACATACAACGGGCTTTTAGAAGCACTGATAGAACCGACACCGCGAATGTTGATTTCGGCCATAGACCCTGGGTCACCAGTTGCTGAGGCTGTGCGCACACCTGCCATTTTACCGGACAATGCCTTGTCAAAAGACTCTTTGGAACCGGAAACGATTTTATCTGCCTTAATGACAGCAGCTGATCCTGTGAATGAAGATTTCTTCGCAGTACCATAAGCCACAACAATTACCTCATCAAGATTTTGTGCATCGGATTTCAGTGTAACTTTCACCATTGGCTTGATTGCCACTTCTTGTGTTTGCATACCAATATACGAAATCTGCAAAGTCTTTGCAGAACTTGGTACGTTCGCCAAATTAAAATTACCATCGATGTCTGTGATTGTACCTTGAGTAGTACCTTTTACCAAC
>NZ_JAMOKH010000054.1:0-40311 GCF_023656585.1 Bacteroides sp. B1-V-101
ATATGCTTACCCCGGTACAGGCAGGAGAAATGCAAGGACCTATCAGGAAAAGATGGATAAGCTACAGAGAAAAGTATCTGAATGTAGCACTTGCTTAAAAATAAATATGTACATTTGCTTATGGAAGTTACGAAAAGAGTGTAATTTATTGGAAATGAGCGTAGGTTAATTGCTCTTGATAGTAATAGGTTACGATTTAGTTAGTTATCTACTGCATTATCCTTCTGCGCGTTGCGTAACCTTCAAAGAACTCTTCGTATGCAAAAGTAGCTATTTAATTCGAGATTTTGATATAAACTCCCGTTTTTTATCCCCTCATTCATAAGAATTTTCCGTAAAAGCGGTATTGTCCGTCGGCACACCATTGCCCAAAACGAGTTTGGAACAAACGTGTGCCGACTACCGCATAGCTGGAGAAAAGGGCATTGCCTCACGCCTAAACGATGTTTAGACAGATGAAGCAATGCCCCTTTCTTTTGCGCCTATGCCAAGAGGTGCTTTTACGGGTTTTCAAATGATTTTTCTTTTTTCGCTGTCTCTTTTGCCGGAAGCGGAAAGTGAATGCAGAGTGTGTCAGCCTGCCCCATGAATGAAACAGGCGCCCACACACAGCCGGACAAACCGGGAAGAATGATTGTTGCCACCCGGCTGAACAAGTTCCGTCGGATCGGAAACAATCATACTTCCTTTGTTGTGGTTTGCCCTTTTCACGCTTCCGGTGATGTCTTTTTCCTTTTGGTGATTCTTTTTTTTACGGATTTTCCCCTGAAGTTTTTTTCTACACAATCTGCCTCTGTTTTCGTTTACCTCCATTTTGCGCCTTTCAGTAAGCCGCATCAGTCAGTCATTTTCGTTCTGGGCGCAAAGGTAATTCCGGGATTGGACGGGAAAGCAAGGTCAAGCCTCCTGTTTTCGGTAAAAATCTCCAGCCCTGCGGGTAGTATTTTGACCGAAAAACCTTGCATTCCCTAATCCCTACCTTTTCAAGCACCCGAAACGAAAACGACCGATGCGACAGAAAGACGCATAAAAAAAATGTCGGATAAACGAGAGGCAGATAAGATAGTTTGAAACTCAACTCCCTCAGCTCTTGAATCCGCATTAAAAACAAAAAAATCAAAAACAGCGAAGATATGACGGCAACGGCAAATTTCAGACAAATGGCGCAACACATCGGGTTGGCGATATGCGGCTTGATGATGCGCACCGCCTTCGGGGTGTTCGGCATCCTTTGGGGCATCATCAGAGAGATTGTAAACGGAGTGTTCCGAGTGGCGATAGGTGTAATCGTGGCTATCCTTTCCACCATTGCCTTCTTTGGCTTCATCCTTTGGTTATTCACCCTTTAACCCTTACCGACATGGCAAAAAGAAACAGCAAGACGGCAGCGCAGCAGTGCAGATATTACGAGGTGGACAACATCTTCGTGTATATGGTGGAAACGTACATCAACGGCAATTTTGAAACTTTCCGAAGATTGTACCACGAACTGAACAAGGACGCACGGAGGGATTTCATGGACTTCCTTCTCAGCGAGGTAGAGCCGACCTATTGGAGAGAGATACTGAAACAGATAATCTAAAAATGACAGCGATATGAAAGGAACAGACCATTTCAAGAGAACGATATATATGTACTTGGAACAGCGTGCGGAGGAAGATGCGCTATTTGCAAAGAAGTACCGCAACCCTGCCAAGAACATGGACGAGTGCGTGACCCACATTCTGAACTATGTGCAGAAAAGCGGTTGCAACGGTTTCACGGACGGAGAGATATTCGGGCAAGCCATCCACTACTATGAGGAAAACGAGATAGAGGTGGGCAAACCGATGGACTGCCAAGTGGTTGTGAACCACGTTGTGAAACTCACGGCAGAGGAAAAGGCGGAGGCACGTCAGAACGCTGTCCGCAAATACCAAGAGGAGGAACTCCGCAAGTTGCAGAACCGCCACAGACCGTCAGCGAGAAAAGAAAACCAACCCCAACCCTCATTATTTGATTTAGGCTTATGAAACCGAAGACCAAGATACAGAAAGAGGTGGCAAGACTTTCCGCCAACCTTCGCCCCATATCAGCGACACAAATAGATTGGGCATACCGCCACTGCGTTGAGCATATCGGCTACCGCACCAAGAAAGGGAACATCACCTGTTCCGACTGCGGTCACGAGTGGCACAGCGACAGCGGACTATGCGACACCCTTGAAGGCTGCACCTGCCCCAAATGCCATGCCGAACTCAAAGTGCAGGACACACGCAGACGCATCTACAAGGAAACGCAGAATTTCAGCGTGATAACCACCTGCAAAGGGTATCAGGTAATCCGCGTGGCGCAGGTCAGATGCGAGAGCAGGAAAGGCGAACCGATGCGTTTCTACTGCCACGAGGTCGTGCAGCGTTGGATTTCACCCGACGGCAAGGTTACGGACATGGCGTTGCTCCGTGGCTTCCTTTTCTGCTATTGCGATGTGTGGGCATTAGGCAGCGATATGGAGGTAAGACCGCACAACAGCCTATACGATGATGTGGTGGCAAGAAGCTGTGCATATCCAAAGATGAGGATATTGCCCCAACTCAGACGTAACGGCTTCAAGGGCGATTTCCACGGCATCTCCCCCGTGCGTCTTTTCAAAGCCTTGCTTTCAGACCCAAGAATTGAAACCCTTATGAAAGGCGGTGAGATTGAGGTCATGAAACACTTTCTTTTCAATACCCGTACTGCCGATGAATGTTGGGCATCATATCTGATTGCCAAGCGTCACAAGTATCAGATAGACAACCTCTCAATGTGGTGCGACTATCTGCGTATGCTCAAAAAACTCGGTCAAGACCTCCGTAACCCGAAGAACATCTGTCCCGAAGATTTCATGGCGGCACACGACAACGCAACCCGAAAAATTGAAGCCATACACGAGAAGGAAAGAGCCGCAGAGCAACGCCGTTGGGAGATTGAAAGGCGTGAGCGTGAGCAACAGCGACAACTCCAACGAAAGAAAGATGCGGAGGATTTCATCGCCAACAAATCCAAATTCTTCGGCTTGGTAATCACGGACGAGGAAATAATCGTCAAGGTGCTTGAAAGCATAGACGAGTATTACAACGAGGGCAAGACGCAGGGCATCTGCGTGTTTGGCAGTGGATACTACAAGAAAGCCGACACCCTCATACTATCGGCAAGGATTGGCGATGAGATTATTGAAACCGTAGAGGTGGACTTGCGAACCCTCGAAGTGGTGCAGTGCCACGGCAAGCACAACCAGGACACCGAATATCACGAGCGCATCATAGACCTTGTGAACAAGAACGCCAACCTTATCCGTGAGCGGATGAAAGCGGCATAGCATAACCCCTAAAACAACATTGATATGGAAGTAAGAATTGAAAGTATGATTTGTGTGTGGGATGATGCAATCCCCACGATGTTCCTTGAATTTGTGAACCTCCTCACTCTCACAACGAGTGAGGGGGAATTGAGAAAGAGCGTAAAGGAGTTTGCCGAGAAGCACGAACTTGACAAGTTTTTCCTTTACGGCTTCGGCTCACACCATTTCTACCTGCACCAACGCTACACAAGCAACCCCGAAATGGTGATGAAGAACAGAGTTCTGTCAGTACATTTTTAACCATCTAAAAAGCAACATTATGACAACACGAATGACCATCAACGGAGTAAGCACCTGCGCGGAAGCAGGTACGGAGAAATACGAGCGTTTCCAATCGGGTATCGGAAGACGCAGGCGGACACTTGTGCAGTACGACTACCGCCACCCCATAGACAGAGAATTGTTCTCTTGTGTCAAACCCACGTTGGACGAGTGCCGAGCCGCACGGGACAAGTGGCTGAACGCAAAGAAGGGAAAGGAGGACAGACTATGAACACGACCTATCAAACGCTGATAGTCAAGTTCAGCGAACCTATCACGGCATTGGACGGTATCTTTGACGATACCGGAGCGTGGGGAACGGACACCCTCAAGGGGTGGATAGATGATTACGAAAGCACACGTTTCACCGCCACCGACAGCCATACGGCAGTCATCACGAGCGAGTACAATATGGAATGTGTGAAAGAGTGGCTACAACGGCAGACCCCCATTTCCGAAATGCGAGAATTTTGAACGGGATGGCGGTGTCCGCACCGCCAATACTTAAAACCCTAAAAACAAAAGATATGATAGCCAAGACGATATTACAGCAGATAGGCGGAAAACGCTTCACCGCCATGACAGGTAGCCGTGATTTCATAGATATGGGCAACGGCTTACGGATGAGCCTTGCAAGGAACAAAACAAGTGCCAACCGCCTTGACATCATCTATGACGAAGGGGCAGACCTCTACAATATGCGCTTCTACCGCAGGACGTTCAGCAAAAAGACCTTTGAGTGCAAGACAAAGGACATTGCCGTACACGAGGGTATCTATTTTGATATGCTGGAGGAAATGTTCACGATGGTGACGGGACTTTACACACGCTTTTGAGTGGCGGGGCGGCGAGAGCCGCCCTACTTTCTTTCAGTGAGCATGATGGCGGACAAAGAAAGTAGCAAAGAAACCTTTGTCCAATCTGCGATAACTAAAAAATCCGCAAGTAAAACTTGCGGAGGCTATATATTGGGTCGTTATTTTTTGGTGGAGGGGAATGATAATCTCGAACCGTTGAACTACACATTTCTGCTTCGTCTCCATTTCCCCCAACGATTTGATACGTTCAATCATTTTTGTTGTTCCTTTCTGAATTTTCCTAAATACTTTCTTCATAATTTCGCTATACTTTTTATGGTTAATAACTATGTTTTGTATTGCTCTCACAACACTTACAACTTGAAGTGTTATTTGGAAACCGATAGGCAAAAATGGCTCAACGATGTCAATTAACGAGAAAATCCTACGATAATCTATCAAGTGATAGAGCAAAAGACGTGCCAAGTTAAATATGGCACGTCTTTTGCCAGTTTTGTCAGTCCTTTTATGGGATATACAACAGCGCAAACTCCGCCTTTCTCCGTTTGAGCAGCATGGCGTGGCGTTTTCCTTTGTAGTTGCAGAAGGCTATATACTCACGGTAGATGTTCCTGTCACCAGCTTCCAGCTTCTTGATTAAGGTGCTTTTGGGGATTGTTTTGCTGCCTAACAGCTTCGCCGGTCCCACATTGTAAGCTAACGTGCCAAGCAAAATCGAATCAACCCCGAATTTACGGAACATGGCGACAAATTTGCGCAGGTCTTTCCGCAAAAGTTCATCCGCATCCCGTTTTGTCATGGTTCGTGCCGAATACTTCTCGTTTGGCAAAAGTTTGTGACCCCAACCGACGTATGGGTAGTGTTTTTCTGAGTGCCAGCCTTCAAAGTAGCGGCAGCATAAAAAAGCACGTTCCATAAGCGGCAGTCGGTAGATTGCCGCCTGCCCGTCCGTTCCCTCTTGGCGGCTGATCTGCGCGGACACAGAACAGACCGTCAGAAGTGAACAGAGCATTGTCATGAATACACGCATCATTTCAACAAGGGGCTGAAGTTGCCGATGGGAACGATGGTAAGATCGTCGTCCTTTACATTCCTGTTGTTGAAGTCAAATTCCAGTTCGTAGGAGTTGCTAAAGTTATCCTCCACCACCACGATGAAATTATGCGCCTCATCACCCGCCGCCGTGTAGTACAGGCGGAATTTTTCGTTCTCCAGCAGGTAGCGGTCGTTAGGCAGGAAGGTGATGCCGTTATCCATTTTGAGCGAGCCTTCCCCCTCGAACTGGAAATAGCGGATGGTATAGAGCGTACCCGAAAAGTCGCCCTCCTTTTTCAGTTCACAGCGGATTTCCACTGTCTGCCCCTTTACTACCTTGTTCGGCACGGGCATGACCTCCACCGTGAAGGGATAGGACTGCTGGATGTCCATGTCATCGTCACATGACACGAGGGTGAATGACATGGCGGCTATCAGGCATAACGCCACTGCCTTGAATATTGATGTTCTCTTGTTTCTGTTGTTCAGTATGTTCATTGTTCTTCGATTTTTAGATGGTTGTTTTTCTGTTTTTTCGTTGTCAGTTGCAGGTACTCGTTCAAGTCCTTGCAACCGTCATAGAGGGAGGAACGGTCGGTGACACGTTCCCCGTATCGCATGGTAAGTGCGGCAAGCGTCCGCCGTCCGGCTTCGTCACGGTCGAGGAAGCAGCCGATGCGCCCGTATCCGTCCAGCAATCCCGCCGCCTTCTCCACGTTGGCGACTGAGTTCAGCACAAGACAGTCAGCGTTACCGGTTACACCAAGCGTCACGGCAGAGAGAAAGTCCATGAAGCCCTCGAACACGAGGCACTCGTCAGCCGGGATGTCATTCGCCTTTACCAGTGATACAGACTTCGGAGGTATGCAACCCTTGAAATATCGGCTTCTGACTTCATAGCCACCTGCCATGTTCGGAAAGCCAACGGCAAAATACCGTTTCCCACGCACACCGTAGTTCAAGCGGCAGCAGTGACGGGATGCGATGGCGTAAGGGATGCCCCGTTCCTCTAAATACTCCGTCAGCAGTGAGCGGAGCAGCGGAGCGACCTCCACATCCTCAAAAACGGATTCGGTCGGCTTCGAGAGATAGACGGGCTTTTCCCATCCGGCAACCGTCATATTGGCGGCTTCCGCTATGAACTTCGCTTGCTTCATGAAGTCATCGCTTTGCAGAAACTCCCCGGCAAGCGTGAAGATGTCGCCGCCCTTGCCCAAACCGAAGTCGTACCAGAGCTGTTTCGCCACGTTCACACGGAAAGAGGATGTGCGCTCGCCCCTGTACGGGGCAAGATACCACAGCTCGTTACCGCTCCTTCTGACAGGCTCATGCCCCAGCCGTGCGAGAAAATCCGCAAGCGGCATCCTTCTGACAGCATCTATTTCCGTCCTTTCCATGCCCGTGTCAGTTGATGATGAACTTGATACCGACCCCGAACTGCGTGTGGAACTTCCGTGTGTCGCCACCCCAAAGGCAACGCTCCCGCAGGTTGGCAAGCAGGGCGATACGGTCTGCCACGTAACACTCCACATCGAGCGTCAGCGCACCGCCGTAGATGAAGGCGTCCCGGTCGTGCAGCGTGGAGCCGTCATGCAGCACCTTCTTCCCCCAATTTACCGCCTCATATCCGGCGAGAGCCGAAGCCCCGGCATAGACGAAAACAATCTTTCGGGCGTCCGACAGTATCTTGAAGTAATAGCCGCCCTCCGCCGTGAACTGCGCCACGGGTATCTTGGTGTCCTTGTAGGGATTGTTCTTCAACAGGTATTCGCCACCGAACACCCACTTGTTCCCCTTCTTCGTGTAGGTGGAGAGAGCCGCCCCGAAGCTGTACCCGCCGTCCTTGCCGCCGAGATTGAAGCCGTCCGCCATGTCCGCCCTCACCTCGATGCCCTGCATCTTCGGCAGACACCGCTGGGCGTGCGCCTGCCCTGTAAAAAGGGCAAGCGACGCGATGATTATTGCGATGTACTTTCTCATGGTCAGCGTACTTGAAGTTCGTTGATGGTACCCGCGCGTACCAAATCCTCGTTCTCAATCACGAAGGACTGGTGACGGCCGCCGTTCTTCTCGTTCAATTCCACCACGAGGCACTTGTCATCGGGGATGGTGAACTTCGCCATCGTGAAGACCGTGCGCTCGCTCTTTTTGCCCGGCACGAGGGTGGCGTAGTTCTGCGCGCGGAGCGGCAGAATAATCTGCTCCTGCACGGCAGTACGCTTCGCAACCTTCTTGTCCACGATTTTCCAAGTGATGTAGTCCACATCGAAAGGCACGTTGCTCTGGTTCTTTATCTCCGTGTGGAAATAAAGCAAGCCGTTGTGCGTGTAGATGCCTTTCAACAGGTATTGGATGCCGAAACGCTTGCAGCCGATATGCTTCACCTCGCGCTTGTTCTGTTTGTGGATGGACTTCATGATAAGGCGCACCAGCATCGGGCTTTCGCTGCCCAGCTCTTTCAGATAGATTTCCTGCGCGTTGTTCGGGCGGTTCACCGTGCTGCCGTCATGGATGAAGTCGCACATCTCCACGTTGAGCAACAGCGGTTCGGCGGCGTACTTCACGTTGAAGGTGTAGAAACTGCCGTCCTCCGTGATGACGGACATATTCGTTTCGTTGGGAAAATTCCTTACGGTAGCCTTCACACGGATGATGTTCTCCGCTCCGTCGGCTTTCCCGGCAATCAGGTCGGGCGAGCCTAAATCGACATAGCGCACCTCCGCCGGAAAAATGACGTGGACGGTCTTGTCGTAGGTCACTTCCAGACCGTGCGGCGGTATCATGCGGTCGAAGGTCAGCTTGCGTGACAGCCCGTGATATAGGTCGCCGTCCGCCTCCTTCTGCGGATAGACCTCCTTCGTCAAGGTCGGTTGTTCACTTCCGTTGGTCGTTTCAACGGTTACATTCTCCTGCGCGTTGGCAGTTATGATGCCCATAGCGAGGGCAAACATGATGATTACTTTTCTCATTACTTTTGGATTTTAGTGGTAATTTTTATTGTTTTCAATATTTTTCTTGGTAAAGCATGACCCTGTACCCGGCTTTCAGATGCACCTTGACGGTTCGCATCTTTTTGGCGATGTACTGGCTCGTGCCTTGTATCAGCCCCTTGCCCAAGTCGGAGGCGAGCTGCGCCCCGGCATTGGTGGAGATGTTGATGCTGCTTCCCAGCGAGCCGCCCATGTTGGCGGCGACCTCCCGGACGGCGTTCATCTCCATCGAGTTCGGGATGAAGATGCCGGGCTGTCCGTCCGTGTCATAGACCGCAAGCTCCACGGGGATAATCGTGCCGTCGTATTCCAGCGAGGTAATCTCGATGTCGAGCCGCTCACCCTGTATCTTGCCCGTGCCGACCACCACCGCACCCCGGGGTATTGTCCTGCCTGCCACCGCCATAGGCTCCAGCAGGCGCAGCCTTACCGTCTGCCCGTCCGTCACGCTCTGCGCCCCATGCACGCACGCCGGTATGGTGTTCCTGTCCAATACCTCCGCCGTGCCGACAGCCGTGTTGAAACCCCGGTTGCGTTCCTGCGATAAGGCGGCGACAAACTCCGCGTTACTCATAGGCTGTGAGAGTGAAGAAACTACTTGATGCTCCACCTGTCTGATAGGCATTGCCTTGTTCTTCTTCCCTTTCTGCACGGTAGTTGGCTCTGCCCTCTGTTCCGCCGATGGCTGTCCTCCGTTCTGACCGCCCATGTACTTTGCCGCCAGCTCGTAGGACTTCTCCATAAGAGCCACCTGCTCGTCCATAGAGGAAGCCTTGCCCCTCTCGCTTTCCAGTTCCGACTCCAGCGATGCGATGCGCTCCAACAATTCGTCCATCTCCGCATTGTCGTTTTTCGGCTGGTCGTAGAAGTTTCCGAGCGTGGCGTTCAGGTCACGGTAGGCGGCTGCGGAGGACTGGATGGTCTGCGGCGTGGCTGGCTTTGCCCTTTCTTCCTTGCCGCCCGGATTGGCGAGGTCGAAGTCCACTCCGTTCTCCGTTCCCGCTATCTCGCGGTCGAACATGTCGCCCAGCTGCCCGATGGCACGGTTGCGGCTCTCCTGACGCTCTTCCATCTCCCCATGCTCGTAGGCTTTCAGCTTGTCGCCGATAATCTGCCGGTTCGCCTTGTCAGCGTCGGGCATCTCGGTGTTGTATCCGTCCGTTCCCGGCGGTTGCTCCTTGCCGGAGGACGGGGCGAATATCAGCCACATCGCCCCGATGAACACCAACACCATAGCGGGCAGCACGATCATCTTCTGCCGTTTCAGCCGTTGCGCCTCTGTCAGCGGTTCGCGCTCCTTTTTCGGTTTCCCCGTTTCGGGAGCAGCTTTGTTCTCTTTCGTCGGTTCATTCTTTGTCTGTTCCATATAAATAAGGTGTTAAGTGATTGCCTGTTTCCGCCGGGGTCGGCAGTTCCACCCGTCCGGCGTGTCCCGTTTCCATATGTGAGCCGTCGTTCCTGCCGATGTCATAGACGGCTCTGCCGAAGGTGTAAAGGGCAAGCACCGCGAAGGCGGCGAACATCCCCAGCACGATGCGGCGGCGTGTTTCCGGCGGCAAGCCGTCCAGATACCCTTTGAGACTTGCCGCCAAGCGTTTCCGTTTGTCGTGGAGTTTCCAATACATGCCCCACATTGATTTTCTGATACTTTTCATGTCCTGTTACCGTTTGATAGTCTGTAAATCCTTGTTCTCAATGATGGTGAAACCCTCGATGGTAAAACCGTTCGGGTTGTCATCCGACCGCGATGCGTTCAGCAGGCGGCAGGTGGTCACGAGGCTGCGCTCGGTGACGTTGCTCTGCCGGATGATTTTCTGTGTGGCGTAGGTCACGGCACGGTAGGGATAGGCGTTGAAGTCGCACACCACGCTGTCCACCTTCAGCACTTGGTTGATGTTCCCGGCGATGATGCGGTTGTAGTACCCCTTCTCCGCGAAGTCCGAATAATAGTGGTACACGCTCTTGTCCGCCAGCAGCAAGGCACGTTTCACGTTGTGTTCAATCGCGCTTTTTTCAGGTGATAGCGTGAAGAACATCTCGTGGAAACGGCGCACATGTTCCCGTGCCTCCGCCGGGCGGTTCTGCGACAAATCCTGAGACAAGGCGAGCATCAGGCTCTTGCCGTTGTCCAGCACATAGATTTTCTCCCGTTGCTTCTCTGCGAAACGGTAGGAGTTCCACACGCTCCACACCGTCACCACGGCGCACAGCGAGAGGAAGACGATACCGAACAGGCGTATCTGCCTGAACGACGATTCGATGTTTCTAAGTGATTTGAATTCCATTTATATTTTCCAATTTATGATTGCACATTGATTATTTCAGCAATTTGCCGACACGTCCGACTGCGTTTCCTGCGGCTGCACCCGCCACGCTGCCCGCCATGCTTCCGGCTCGTCCCGCCATCTGGTTCACGTTGCGACCGTAACCGCCCATGCCTCCGGCTTGGATAATCCAGCCCGCAACGGTGGGAATGGTAAAGTAGCCGATGATGCCGATGCAGAGGAATACGATATACACCCCGTCGCTCGAATCCAGCGAGAAGTTCGGGTCTGCCTGCATCCGCTCGATGTCGTTTTGCAGCATCAGAACCTGTATCTTCGCCAGTATGGTGCTGAACATGTCCGATACCGGTAGCCACAGATAGACCTGTATATAGCGGCATATCCACTGCGTGAGCGTGTTTTGGAAACCGTCCCATACCGACAGGGCGAAGGCTATCGGACCGAGAATCGCCAGCACCACGAGAAAGAAGGTGCGGACGGTGTCTATCACGAGGGCGGCGGCTTGGAACAGCAGTTCGAGTATCTCGCGGAAGAAGTCGCGGATGCTCTTCTTCATGTTGTACATTCCCCGGTCGATATACATTCCCGCCATCGTCACCATGTCGGAGGGCGACCAGCCGAGTTCCTCCAGTTGCTTGTCAAATTCCTCGTTGGACACGAGGTAGGCGGTTTCGGGGTTGCGTACCATCGCCTCGTATTCCAGTTTGTCCTTCTGCTCCCGGTATCGGTTCATGTCCAGCGTTTCCGCCTCCAGCATCTTTGCCGTGCCCTGTACGACGGGTGAGAGGATGCTGTTTATCGTGCCCAGCACCACAGTCGGGAAGAACATGATGCACAGACCGATGGCAAAAGGACGGAGCATCGGGAATACGTCTATCGGTTCAGCTCTCGCCAGCGACTGCCATACCCGGTAGGCGACGTAGAACAGCGCACCCAGCCCGGCGATGCCTTTCGCCACACCAGCCATGTCCCCACACAGCGGCATCATCTGCTCATAAAGTGAACGTAAAATCTGATGAAGGTTGTCGAACTTCATAGGCTACCATTATCTTTCGTTCATGTTCCCGTACAGCCCCATGATGCGGTCGAGGTCGTTCTTCTTTTTCGCACGCAGGTAACTCACGGAGATGTTCTTGTTCGTGTAGTAGCTCACGAGGTTGCGGTAACGCTTCATCTTCGAGTGGCAGCGTTCCACCACGTCCATGCGCTCCTTGTCGGTCATGGAGAGCGTGGTGATGTTCACCACGTTCCTGAGTTCCGTCAACACTTCGTTGCTTTCCTCCAGCAGTTTCGTGTAGCCGAAAGCGATTGCGGAAAGCTCTTCGGGTCTGAAATTCCCGTCACGGAGCATCCGTTGGAAACTGTTCACATAGATGTCTGTGATGTCGCCCACCATCAGGATGGTCTGCTGCACCTTGCGGGCGTCCTTGACCAGATTGTTCACCGATTTGAGGGCATCGTAATACTTCTTGCCCTGCTGATAGATTTTCACCGTCTCCTGAAAGTTGCTCACCATGTTCGTGGCGGTCTTGGAGGTATGGATGATGTTTTTGGAGGCATTGATGATGCCCTGCGCTAGATTGCCCGGATCGCTTACGACCCACTGTGCGCTTGCCCTGCCCGCGAAAAGCAGGCACAGGCAGATAATCATTGTTATTCTTGTTCTCATGTTACTTTGGATTTTAGTGGTTGTTATTCTTCGGTCGGATGTCCCGGCTGCGGCTTCACCCGCACATAGTCCCCGTTTGGCGAGAAAGTCAGCACATCCGTGGCCTCGTTGTAGGACACGTCGATGCGGAAGCCGGTGTTCATGAACAGGTTGCCGTTCTCCTCCTGCAAGAGATAGGTTTCCGGCTTGAGCTTGCGGCGCAGACCGCTACGACGGAACACCGTCACTTTGTAGGCTTCGCCCTCCTTGTAGATAAGCACGTCAGGTTTTCCCTCCACGCTCTCCCAGTTCCCGCACAGCATGTCGCGGCGGTTGTCGGCCACGTCGCAGGATTGCAGCATCATGACCGCCAATCCGATAAGGCACTTGCTGACTTGCAGCATTTTCACTTTTGGTAAATTCATACGCGTTTTTCTTTTTTGGTTGATACATTCTGTTTTTTAGTTATTCCTTGTTTCTCCGCCTTTCGGCAAGCTGCCGGATGGCGGCTTCGATGTCGTCGCCCAGCTTCTCCGCCAGACGGTAAACCTCCACTTTTTCCGTTTCCTCGGTGGTGTACGCCAGATACTCTTCCGCGCTGACCTCCGTGGCATAGACCGCCGACTGCGTGCCGCCCAAGCCTATCCACACCTCCTTGTAGAGCCGTGAAGGGTTGTTCGCCATGTTGATGGAGAGTATCTGCGACTTCTCCTTTTCCGTCAGTCCGAGCAACGCCTGTATCTGGTCGAACTTGTTCATATATTTCCTTTGGTCAAGCAGGATTTTACAATCCGAGTTGTTGATAATGCTCTCTTTGACCACCGGAGAACTGATAATGTCGTCCACCTCCTGCGTCACCACGATTGCCTCGCCGTAATATTTTCTGACCGTCTTATACATATAGCGCAGATATTCAGCCATGTTCGCCGATGAGAGGGCCTTCCAAGCCTCTTCCACGATAAGCTGTTTCCGCACGCCTTTCAGCCGCCGCATCTTGTTGATGAAGGCTTCCATGATGATGATGGTCACGACGGGGAACAGTTCGCGGTTTTCTTTAATCGAATCTATCTCGAAGACGATGAACCGCTTGCCGAGCAGGTCGATGTTCTCCGTGGAGTTGAGCAGGAAATCGTAACGCCCGCCCCGGTAATACTGCCGCATGGTGGTGAGCATGTTGTCGATGTTGAAGTCGGACTTCTCCACCTTGATGTCACGCTGTGCCAGTTCCTTGCGGTAGTCGTCACGCATATACTCGTAGAAGGTGTTGAACGACGGCACGATGCTACGGTCGGATTGGATGCGCTCAATATAGGCACTCACGGCACTGCCCAGCTCGCCGCTCTCCGTCTTTGTCACCTTGTCGTCCTCCGACTTCCAGAGCGTCAGCAACAGGGTCTTGATGCTGTCCTTCTTCTCCACGTCGAAGATGTAATCGTCGGTGTAGAACGGGTTGAAGCTGATGGGCTTATCTTCCGTGTAGGTGAAATACACACCGTCCGCTCCGCCTGTCTTGCGTCGGATCATGCCGCACAAGCCCTGATAGGAGTTTCCCGTGTCCACCAATACCACATGTGCGCCTTGCTCATAATATTGGCGCACGAGGTGGTTCATGAAGAAAGACTTGCCGCTGCCCGAAGGACCCAGCACGAACTTGTTGCGGTTGGTCGTGATACCTCGCTTCATGGGCAGGTCGGAGATGTCAAGGTGCAGCGGTTTTCCCGTGAGCCTGTCCACCATCTTGATGCCGAAGGGCGAGAGCGAGCTGCGGTAGTTGGTTTCCTCTGTGAACAGGCACACCGCCTGTTCGATGAAGGTGTGGAAACTCTCTTCCGCCGGGAAGTCCGCCGCATTGCCGGGTATCGCCGCCCAGTAGAGTGTCGGGCAGTCGATGGTGTTGTGGCGCGGCACGCATTCCATGCTTGCCAACTGGCTGCCCACGTCGTTCTTGATATGCTTCAGTTCCTCCGCATCGTCGCTCCACGCCATGACGTTGAAGTGTGCCCGTACCGAGGTCAGTCCGTAGGAATGGGCTTCGTTCAGGTATTGGTCTATCCACTCGCGGTTGATGCTGTTGCTCCTTGAATAGCGAGATAGCGACTGCATGTTACGGGCGGACTTCTCGAACTTCTGCAAGGTTTCCTCACTGTTGTCTATCAGCACATACTGGTTGTAGATATGGTTGCAGGAGAGCAGAAGCCCCACCGGGGAGGCGAATGACAGTCGGCAGTCACTCCGGTCGGTGGAGAGCTTCTCGTAACGGGTGTCGGTAGCCACCTTGCCCGGCAGGTCTTCCGCGTCGGAGAGGGTGTGCAGACACAGGCGGTTGTCGCCGATGCGCATCTCCCTTGCCGAAAGCTCGATGTCCTGCAAGGTGGTGTCACCTTCCGGCATGAGCGAGAAGTAGCGTTCAATAAGTCCCGTCTTTCCCTCAGTACCCACAATCTCATCGGTGGAGAGGCGGCGCAGCCTGACAAGCCCGCTGTCGTTCATGATGCGCTCGAACTGTTCGCAGGCTTCCAAGAACTTGGTCGTGGTTTCCCTGTCCAGCTCCTTCGGGATGATATGTCCCCGGCACAGCGTGCTGAAATTGCTCTGCATCCGGTTACGCTCCTTTGTTGTCTTGGTCAGGTAGAGGTAGCAGGTGTGTTTCAGGTACGGACGCTCGTTGAAGTGACGCTCGAAAGAGCGGCTTAAAAAGCTCATGTCGTCCTTCTGAAGCTCCGGTTTGTAGCGTTCCTTGATGAACCAGTCCTGTTTGTGGACGACGGAGTAGTCCGGCAGCACCTTGATAGCCTTGCACCAGCAACTGTGTATCGCCTCGTACTCCGCACCCGTCACGGTGTAAAGTTCCGGTAGTTCCACCTCGAAAGCCACCGTGATGTCGGCGTCCTTTGAGATGATGCAGCCATGCTCCACCGCTAAAAGTGGGAACCTGTTTTCCAGTGTTGTCATTTTCGATGTATTCCTCATTGTCTTTCTTCCTTTCGTTGTCGTTTGAACAGACGGGTTATCCGCCGCCGGTTGATAAGGTATCGGGGATGGCTCCGTGCCGCTCCTAATTTCATCAGCCCGTGTTCACCGTACCGGGCGTTCAGCGCGAAGGTCTGCCATACAAGGAGGGAGGACGATGCCGCGCCGAAGCCGATACATATCCACTGGTCGATACCGACCATGTAGAGGATGACGAACAGGACGAAGAGAGCCAGCAGACCTCCGCAGAAGATGAAGAGGTACTGTGCCTTCAAGCCCTTGAACTCTACCGGACGGCCGATACCCTTGTTGATTGGGTATTCAGCCATACATTATTTATTAAAGGAAGAATGAGCGCAGGATGGTGGCGGCAACAATCAGGAAGATGCACGCGCCGAACCACGAGGCGGCTGTCTTGCTGGTGTCGGGGTCGCCCGATGAAAACTTGCCGTACACTTTTACGCCCCCGATAAGCCCGACGACTGCACCGATGGCGTATATCAGTTTAGTTCCGGGGTCGAAATAAGAACTCACCATAGAGGTGGCTTCGTTGATGCCCGCGATGCCGTTTCCCTGCGCGAAAGCGGAGGCGGTTGCGGCGATGACAAGTGCCGCGGAGAGGATTGCTTTTCTGTTTTTCAAGATGTTCTTGTTCATAAACTGTTCTTGTTTTTTGCCGTCAAAAGGGTGGATGGTCCTTTGTCGGGCGGTTGATACTTTGTTTCTTTACTTTGGTTTTAGTGGATGCCCGTTTGTTTCCACGGACGTGGGCGTGTCCGTTGCGGATGGGGATGCGCCTTGCGTTTCCTCGCCGCGTGGGTTGATGTCATTCTTTCATGTTCATTTCTTTTATTGTTGTCATACATAGTTGCGAATGTCGAACTCCTCGATGTTGTCCGGCACGACGAACTCCTTTTCAGATTTCTTCAGCCGAATCTCGATAAGCCCCTTGATGCGGATGCCTATCTCCGAAGAGCCTTCCATCATTTTCTCGTACAACTCCGTGCCCTCCATGTCGGTGAACACCTTAGCCGCCTTTTCACGTTCCGCCTGTGTCGCGTCCGGGTTTTTGGCGGTCTTGCAGGCGTCGTCAATCTCGTCAAAGCTGCTGCCCGAAGCCCGTGGCGTGTCCGAGGCGTCCTCTTCCGGTTCGTCGTCCCCGTATCCCAGTTCCTCCGGCGGTATGCTCGTGAAGGTCTCATCGAGTTTTTCCTCCGGGACTTGTGCCGGGCGGGATGCGTTTCCCGTTTTTCCGTCGTCAAAAGTAGCCTCTTCCTCCGACAGCTCAATGCCTTTTTCAATAGTGGCGGCTTCTTGCGTCGGTATGGCAGCGGTTGTCCGGGTGGATGCCATCCTGAAACGGCTCTTGCCGATGATGTCCGCCTTTTCCGCAGGGACTTCCTCGTGTGCCGCTATGCGTTTAGCCTCATTCCCGTCCAGTGACCGCCATAATCCGACAATGCCCTTGAAGAAGCGGACAATCCGCGTGTCCATGATGCGCTCGTAAAGGAGCAGGAACAGGAACCAGAGGTTGCAGCCGACCGATACCGCCAGCAGAATGTCTGTCATGCTGATTGTGTAATTCATATCCTTCCGTTTTTGGTTAGAATACTGAATTGTAATTTCGGGCATAAAGGCTCTTTATCGCATCTTCGCACTGGTTGAAGTGGTGCGTCAGCACATGGTCGATGTAAGCGGACAGCGTAAGCCGGTCATGCCCGATTACACGGGTGATACGCATGATACGCTCGTGGTACTCCGGGCGCACATACGCCATCTTCCCCTCACGTGCCTTTACTTCCGGGTCGCGGATGAACAGGCGTTCATAGTCCTTCTCACTGCATTTGCCGCTTACCGGGACAGGCGACAGTATTTCCACACTCGCCTGCACTTGGGTAAACATACCTCCGCAGTCTTGCTGTGGTCTTTTTTCATTCGGTGTCATTTCTTTTTCCATTTTCAAATCAGATCTTCACGTTGTTTCTTGTACAGTTCGTTGATTCTCTCCTTGTGCTGTTCCAGATGCTGGCGCAGCACGGTATCCACATATCCGCCTACTGAGATTTCCCCTCCGGCGATGTCGTTCACGATTCTGAGGATCTTGCCGTGGACGTCACGGCTGATATAGACACATTGGCGGGTCTTTATCTCGTTGCGGCGCAGGAATAGCTCGTTGTAGTCCTCGTCCTGCCTTTTCCGGCGTCCACTTTCCCTCTGCGCTTTTTCCCGTGTTACGGGTTGCACAGGAGATGGTTCCGGTGCGGCGGTGTCCTCTTCGGTCGGTGCAGCTGCGGGTACTTCCTGTGCGGGGCGCAGTGTCCCGTCCTGTGTGCGCCGCCCGATGGAGGCTAACAGCAGTTCCTCGTCGATGCCTTCCGTGTTCACTTTCCTGCTGCCCATGCTCACTGCGGTCTGATGATGTCGCTTATCTCTTCGGAAAACTCCCGGATGCCACTCCCTTTCAGCAGTGCCGTGTCCATCGGGAAGATGGTGGAGCGGAAAACGCTCTTGCGCTCTTCCGAAAGGTCACGGCGGAACTTCTTGCTGTCGGGCAAGCGGGTGGAAAGTACCGGAAAGCCCATTTCGGCTATCACTTCCTCGTAGATGCCGTACAAGTCGTTCCTCTCCCTGCCGTCCACCATCGTCCAGAACAGATGCAGCCCCTTTGTTTTCGCCTGTCCGGTAGTCATCAGCCTGTCGCGGAACATCGTGACGAATTTCAGGGTACTCTCCACGACAAAGCGGTCGGCACTCAGCGGAGTGAAAATGTAGTCCATCTGCGAGAGCGTCTTTATCACGCCGTTGCTTCGGAGTGTGCCGGGCATGTCGAAGAACACCACGTCGGGTTTCACGTCCTCAGTGGCAATCATCCTCTCGGCATCGTCGAGGGCGTTCACCGCATTGCTTTTGACGATGGTGTAGGCGTTCTTTTTGATCCGGCGGAAATGGTCGCAAGCGAGAGCCTTGAAGTAGGTGCTGCTGTCGATAAGCCCCATTTCGTGTTCGCGCAGCCCGTGGATGCTGTGCTGCGGGTCGTCGCAGTCCACGACGGCGACATTGTAGCCTTTCACGTTGTGCAGGTAGCTGGCGGCAAGTGCCGTGACAGTGGATTTGCCGATGCCACCTTTCTGTGTTGCGAATGCAACGAAGATTTCCTTACTCATAGTTCCATTTATTTTAATTGTTGATGATTTGTTTTTCTGTTTCCATACGGATTTGGCTGTCGCACCATCCGCTTCCGTGACTACACACGCAGGCGGGTCGTCGCGTATCCGGTTCTGTGGTGAAGCGGTGCGTCGGACAAATGGTGATTGACGACATTGCGTCATGAAGTCATTGAATCCATACGTCACCGAATTGTCGGAGAACCGGGTTTCCGACGGTTCGGGTATCCGTTTCGGCAAGTATCCGAAGAAGCGGATTTCCGGGTATTTGAATGTTCCGTTTATCATATCTTCAAATCGTTCGTTTCTTGAATCATGCTGCAAATAAACAAGTATATTTTGGAACCTGTATCACTTCTCCGGCAAGTGGCGGCACGTTGCGCCGGTTGGCAGTCATTGACCGGGTCAAGCATCTGTCCGATACCGCTTTAAGGGCGTAACTTTGCACCCGGACAGCAGGGTTCGCCGATGACGCGCGGCCCGGAGTCCTGAAAGGTATTTTCCCAATCCGTCCCCTGACGGATTTTTATGTTCACCTGAACATAGCAAGATGTCTTTTCAGCCGCTCAAAATATTTTGAGCAGCCACGAAAAGCACTTGCCCTTGCAGGGGGCGGGCTTTCCCTCCGAAGTCGGGAAGCCTTTCAGAACTGCGGTGCTGTAATCCGAAGCGGCGGCTTATGCCGTCAATCCGCTAAATCCAAAGTAATATGAAAGAGAAAAGGAAAAGCAAATCAGGGAGAAATCCCAAACTTGATCCGGCGGTGTACCGGTACACCGTCCGTTTCAACGAGGAGGAACACAACCGTTTCCTCGCCATGTTCGGAAAATCGGGTGTCTATGCACGGTCTGTTTTCCTCAAAGCGCACTTCTTCGGGCAACCGTTCAAGGTGCTGAAGGTGGACAAGACGTTGGTGGACTATTACACCAAACTGTCGGATTTTCATGCACAATTCCGTGCCGTGGGTACGAATTACAACCAAGTCGTGAAGGAACTGAGGCTGCATTTTTCAGAGAAAAAGGCGATGGCGTTGCTCTACAAATTAGAGCAACACACCGTCGAACTCGTGAAACTGAGCCGCCGGATTGTGGAACTTTCAAGGGAAATGGAGGCAAAATGGTCGCAAAAATCAGTGTAGGAAGTTCGTTGTACGGCGCGATTGCCTACAACGGGGAGAAGATTAACGAGGCGCAGGGGCGGCTTCTCACCACCAACCGCATCTACAATGACGGTTCGGGAACGGTGGACATAGGCAAGGCGATGGAGGGTTTTCTCACCTTCCTGCCACCGCAGATGAAGATCGAGAAGCCGGTGGTGCATATCTCTCTCAACCCGCACCCGGAGGATGTGCTGACCGATATTGAGTTGCAGAATATCGCCCGCGAGTATCTGGAAAAACTCGGTTTCGGAAACCAGCCTTATCTTGTATTCAAGCACGAGGACATCGACCGCCACCACCTGCACATCGTGACGGTCAACGTGGACGAGAACGGGAAAAGGCTCAACCGGGATTTTCTCTACCGCCGCAGCGACCGTATCCGCAGGGAACTGGAACAGAAGTACGGATTGCATCCGGCAGAACGTAAAAATCAGAGATTGGATAATCCGTTGCGCAAGGTGGCCGCATCGGCAGGTGATGTGAAGAAGCAGGTAGGCAACACCGTGAAGGCTCTGAATGGGCAGTACCGTTTCCAGACGATGGGCGAATACCGTGCGCTCCTTTCCTTATATAATATGACGGTGGAGGAAGCGAGGGGCAACGTGCGCGGACGGGAGTATCACGGGCTGGTCTATTCCGTCACGGACGACAAGGGTAACAAGGTGGGCAACCCGTTCAAATCCTCGCTTTTCGGGAAGTCCGCAGGCTATGAAGCCGTACAGAAGAAGTTTGTCCGTTCCAAATCGGAAATCAAGGATAGGAAACTGGCAGACATGACGAAACGCACCGTCCTTTCCGTGCTGCAAGGCACTTATGACAAGGACAAATTTGTATCCCAACTCAAAGAGAAGGGCATCGACACCGTACTGCGCTACACAGAGGAAGGGCGCATCTATGGGGCTACCTTCATCGACCACCGCACGGGATGCGTGCTGAACGGTTCGCGCATGGGTAAGGAGCTTTCGGCGAATGCCTTGCAGGAACACTTCACCCTGCCATACGCCGGACAACCGCCGATACCGCTATCCATCCCTGTGGATGCTGCGGACAAGGCACACGGGCAGACCGCCTACGACAGTGAAGATATATCGGGCGGTATGGGCTTGCTCACTCCCGAAGGTCCGGCGGTAGATGCCGAGGAAGAGGCTTTCATCCGGGCGATGAAGCGCAAAAAGAAGAAAAAACGCAAGGGCTTGGGTATGTAATCAGAGTATCAACAATTAAAAAATCAATGTATGTCACAACAAGAAGACGATTTGAGGGCATTGGCGAAAATCATGGATTTTCTGCGTGCCGTGAGTATCATTTTAGTGGTCATGAACGTGTACTGGTTCTGCTACGAAGCCATCCGGCTGTGGGGCGTGAACATCGGCGTGGTGGACAAAATCCTTCTGAACTTCGACCGCACGGCGGGGCTGTTCCATTCCATTCTCTACACGAAGCTGTTTTCCGTCCTTTTGCTTGCCTTGTCCTGTCTGGGTACGAAGGGTGTCAAGGGTGAGAAAATCACTTGGGGGAGAATCTGGACAGCATTTGCCGTCGGGTTCGTGCTGTTTTTCCTGAACTGGTGGTTGCTGCCCCTGCCGCTGCCGCTTGAAGCGGTGACGGGACTGTATGTCCTTACCATTGGAACGGGCTATGTCTGCCTGTTGATGGGTGGTCTGTGGATGAGCCGCCTGTTGAAACACAATTTGATGGAGGATGTTTTCAACAACGAGAACGAGAGTTTCATGCAGGAAACGAGGCTTATCGAAAGCGAGTATTCGGTCAATCTGCCGACACGTTTCTATTACAGGAAACGCTGGAACAACGGTTGGATCAATGTAGTTAATCCCTTCCGTGCGTCCATCGTGTTGGGTACGCCGGGCAGCGGCAAGTCCTATGCCGTGGTAAACAATTTTATCAAGCAACAGATTGAAAAGGGCTTTAGTCAATACATCTACGATTTCAAGTATCCCGACCTATCTACTATTGCCTACAACCATTTGCTGAACCACCCGGACGGCTACAAGGTAAAGCCGAAGTTCTATGTGATCAACTTCGACGACCCGCGACGCTCTCATCGGTGCAATCCCATTCACCCGGATTTTATGGAAGATATTACGGATGCCTATGAGAGTGCCTACACAATAATGCTCAACCTCAATAAAACGTGGGTGCAAAAGCAGGGCGACTTCTTCGTGGAGTCACCTATCATTCTGTTTGCCAGTATTATCTGGTATCTCAAAATCTATCAGAACGGGAAGTTTTGCACGTTTCCCCATGCTATCGAGTTTCTGAACCGCCGTTACGAGGATATATTTCCGATACTGACCTCTTATCCGGAGCTGGAGAACTACCTTTCGCCGTTCATGGATGCGTGGCTTGGAGGGGCTGCGGAGCAGCTCATGGGTCAGATAGCGTCGGCAAAAATCCCGCTTTCGAGGATGATTTCACCGCAGCTCTACTGGGTGATGTCAGACAGCGAGTTTACGCTGGACATCAACAATCCCGAAGAGCCGAAAATCCTCTGCGTGGGTAACAATCCCGACCGTCAGAATATCTACGGTGCGGCACTCGGTCTGTATAATTCCCGTATCGTGAAGCTCATCAACAAGAAGGGGATGCTGAAGTCATCGGTCATCATCGACGAGTTGCCCACAATATACTTCAAAGGGTTGGACAATCTTATAGCTACCGCCCGAAGCAACAAGGTTGCCGTGTGTCTGGGCTTTCAGGATTTCAGCCAGTTAGTGCGTGACTACGGGGACAAAGAGGCGAAAGTGGTGATGAACACTGTCGGCAATATTTTCTCCGGTCAGGTGGTGGGGGAAACAGCCAAGACGCTCTCCGAGCGGTTCGGTAAGGTGTTGCAGAAACGGCAGTCCATCTCCATCAACCGGCAGGATGTTTCCACCTCCATCAACACGCAGATGGACGCGCTCATTCCACCGAGTAAGATTTCCGGGCTTACGCAGGGAATGTTTGTCGGTTCTGTATCCGACAACTTCAACGAGCGTATCGAGCAGAAGATTTTTCATTGCGAGATTGTGGTGGATGCCGAAAAGGTGAAACGGGAAGAAAGTGCCTACAAGAAAATTCCCGTCATTACAAACTTCACGGACGAGGACGGCAACGACCGCATGAAGGAAACGGTGCAGGCGAACTACCGGCGCATCAAGGAAGAGGTGAAGCAGATTGTGCAGGAGGAACTGGAGCGTATCAAAAACGATCCGGTGCTGTGTAAACTGCTACCAGATAATGAGACTGTCTAACAAGTCCCCAAAATTGAAAATTATCCCTATCGAAGTTTGAAGTGACCCCCAAAAGTTGGATACAATTTTTTTGGGGGGCACTTCAGTTCTGACGGGTAAAATCGTAAAATTCGGACTTGTTAGACAAATACTTACGCGGTTTCAACCTCAGGTACTGAATCTATCGAATTGACAAATTTAACCAATTGCGGATCTGAATCTTTTTGTATGAGGTTTCGGAGACTCTTTTTCAATTCATAAGCATCATCCCCTGCTGTATTTATTAAATCCATATAAAAATCTTTGTTTTGCAGAATCAATGAACGGCATGCCCCATCGGAAATTACAGGTTTCACTATTTTATCAATAACGTCTCCAGCTTGACTTTTCAAATTACCATGCGATCTAAGCCATGTTTCGAAAAATTGAAACTTTATTGCATTGATAGTCTTTTTACCGATGCAGAAATCATTTCTTATATCGGTAACTGTCGATTTAATTTTTCGTTTATCCAATCTTTCAACTATATTCTTGAAACAATTAGGGAAAGGATTCAAACTTTGAGTTCCAGAAGCAATATCCATCAGAATCTTTTTGCCAAATTCAGTCAAGTTATCTGGCAAGGATTTGATTTTAGCCAGTAAATGTTTTATTGCGACAAACCAATAATATGATGTATGTGCTGTTCTTTGGGCGTATAATGTATCAACACTTATTTCAGACAACGCTTCGAACGCTATTTTATTGATATGATCGGTCAGGACATTGCTTATTTTAGTGGTCAAATCGTAAAAAGATGCGTCAGGAATTACATCTTTAATATTGTTCTTAGTGATATACTTATCCAAATCGGTATTCCACTCTGCTAAATGCTCGATAAATACCTCATCCGTTACACCTATTCTGTTCTTAATATCTTCAAATTGGGGCAATATGTCTGAGAGCAATAATTTATAGCCAAGTTTATGATTTACCATGTATTGTAGTGTTTCATTTAATAGCGGTATATTCCATCCCACACTATTTACTAATAAGTCTCCATGATCCACATAATAGTCCATGAGTTCTGCAACATATTTTATATCTCCACCCTCTATTAAGGAAACGGAATGACCATGTGCCAATTGCATGGCGACTAAATCGTAATATCCAGACTCTTTAATGTTTCGGCCATCAGTTTCTAATTCAGAATGCAACTGATTTATGTAGGTTGAATCTAACGTTACAGGTAAAGGTCTTTCTTCGTCAGATGCCAATAAACGATAGGTTGTAAATATAGCCCCTATATTATCTTTATTTACATTCTGTTCATCAATGCAATTCGTGATCGCTTGCAAAAGCGTTGGAAACGTATAGGTAGAATTATCTTTTAACGTTTTTACAATATCTGCATGGTCGAAATTATCGGGTAGTAAGTTTGCCAAATAATTATCGAGCGCCTCCGAATTTGTTGCTACTTGATAATATTTATATGCTTTAGTTGTCGCGTTATCCCGATAGGCAGCATCTGTTGCATTTGCAGCTTGAATATAATCGATAAATGTATTTGGCTTGACTGTTTTTGCTTCAATCAATGACGTAAAATCGCACGCCAACTTATTTTGCGCAATAAACCTGTCTATTGCATCTAACGTTTTGAAATAGTCGCCGCCATTGAAGTCATTGAACCGAACTATCTTCTTATATAATTGAGCAATCACATGGTTTTGGCTTTCCGTGTCTAAATGCAACAGCAGTTCTTGGTATTCGACAGGGAACACCTGCTTCTCTATGGATTCTTTTAATTTCAATTGTGCTATTCTTTGCCATACACGCAGAATAACATCGCTCTTTCGAGTTAATTTATGCAAACAATGTATAATCTTATCGATAAGCGCATTGTCCATACATTGTATAACTTCTTCTAATACAGTGTCAAATTGTTTATTAGTCTCTGCATATTGATTTATGTCGTGGTCTTCTTCTCCGTTGATGCAGCCTTCAATATATTTTTTCAATGGAATTTGTCGAGCATCTTCAACATCGACACCATATACCAAAGCTGCAATTTCGCGTTGTGTTTGCAGATCATTGTTAATTATTGTTTGAATGCCATTCAGATAGTCGCCGGACAATATTTGTTCTACTGGATTTGCCAGAATATCCGTCTTCTTCAAACAGAACAATGCTATGTTTATCATCAAAATTTCGTTACACCACTCTTGTTTAAGAGCGACCATCTCATTGATATATGATATAATTTCCCTAACATTGGCATTAGGATTTACCAATCTGAATATCCGATTTATAGTTTCTTTCGCTTCATTTTCTGTTTCTCCAAATGCTTCAACAAACAGTTTGTTGAATATACTTCGATAGTCGGTAATAACAGGAGGAGCAACACGATAAACAATAGGGAAAGTTTTATTGATAAAATACTTGGTCAGTTGTTTCGTTTGTTCGTCGGTCTCATCTCCGAATGCACAAGCTAAATGTGTTTCATCGAAAGGAATAACAGCCCAAACATTTTCAAAACCGCTATCGGCGAAGAACGTATGGATAGAAGACCATAATTCTTTTACTTTTTCAGCGGGGAGACGATCCATGTTGTCAAAAACAAGGACTAATTTACGTTGTCCTTTTTCCTTGATAAAATCAGAAATGTCTTGCATCCATGTTTTGAACTCGTAAACCGTTGGTTCGTCTTCGCTCAAAGTCTCATAGCAAACGTCCTTTTCGACTTTATCTTGATAAATAGCTAACATATAACTCCATCCATATTTATGATCTTTGCTATATGCCCATTTCCAAACGCACAATGCAATAAGAACTGGCAGTGCAGCTATGATAATAGACAATAAAGAAAACCACCATGTTGTGGGTGTAGGTTTTACTGCATACGCAATAAATGTAAATATCGGAGTTAAAACTGCAACCAAAAATGCCGCAACCATACCATTACTGATAAGGGGATATTTTTCGGTTACGGTCTCCGTTTTACGGGCTAATAAATATTTCAGCTTTTCAGACCATGATACGGTTTTCGTACCTCCACCTTTGACTTTTATTGTTGCATTTCCAGATAGGATACCATCATCAATAAGTTTGCTTGTAAGCAATTCCAATATAGAGCGGCGTTGCAAGTCCTCTTGATGTCCCCATGCGTCATACTCAAAAAAGTAATAGTCGTCTGATAATTCACGTTCCAACATTTTAACCACGTTGGATTTTCCAGATCCCCAAATACCTTCGATGCCGATAATTCGAGGTAAAGTACATTCCTCATCCAATGAATCATTCTGACAAAAATGGCGAGCAATAGTTTTTGCCAACCTTTCTTGCGAACCTCCATCGAATTTGTCAATACCACACGGTTTATTTTGGATAAACCGCGGATATTGCTGTTTGGATTGTAGTTTTGTTTCCATATACGTAATTTATTGATTATACGAACTCCAAATAATTCTCCCGATTTACCACATGAAACTCGGCATAGGGATAGGCTTCTTGGAAGGCTTTCGGTGCGGCCGGCATTTTATTTCCCCACTTGAACTCCAAGGCGGTAAGACTGTCGGCACTCTCCTCAATCAGGTCGATTTCCTGTTTGTCGTAGGTGCGCCAGAAATAGAACTCCCTGTGCAGTCCCTCATTGAAGTTCGCTTTGCGCCGCTCTCCGATGATGTAGTTCTCCCACAGCGCACCGACATCCTGCCGAATGGCCAGCGGTGAGAAAGCCCCGATAATGGCATTGCGAATGCCGTTGTCGTAGAAGTACCACTTGCCAGCTTTTGTAACCTCCTTGCGTAGGTTACGCGAATAAGCCCCCAGACGATAGATAACGAAGACCTTTTCCAATAGGTCGAGGTATTTTTCAACGGTCGTCTTGCTCATGCCGAGTTGTTTACCTAACTCTTCGTAAGAAACTTCGCTGCCCAACTGAAAAGCTATCAATCGCAGTAGATCGCGCATCTTGCTCGAATTTTTTAAGCCGTCAATTGCTAAGATATCTTTAAGCAGGTATGCACCGACAATATCACGTAGGTAGTCTGTTTTACGTTCATAGTTCTCCATCATTACTACTTCGGGATAGGAACCGTAAATCAAGCGCGCTTCGAGGTTCTGGCGGGTTTCAAGTGCCGTTTCCGTCTGTGCGATTTCCCGTTGCGAGAATGGTGTAAGGAGAAATTGCGTACTGCGGCCGACCAACGGTTCACCAGTCTTATTCAGCAAATCGAATGACGAAGAACCACTTGCCAAGACACTTATTCCCGGTATTTCATCAACTATCAACTTCAGAATACTACCGATTTGTGGTATGTTCTGTGCCTCATCAATAGCCAGCAAATCAATACCATCCAATAAATGCCGATAATTGGCTATTGAGCGATTCTCCAATAGTGCTAATGTGTCGTAGTCTTCGCCGTTGAGCATCATCGTCCTACCTGAATAGTTGTCCACAATTTTACGCATCATTACCGTTTTACCAACACGGCGAGCACCAAAAATCAGTACTGCTTTATTGGGCGCGATTCGTGCTGTAATCTTCTCTTGAAGTATTCTATTTACTGTTTCCATACCTTATAAAATATAATGCAAAGATAATCATATTTTTTTAATTGGCGAATTTTACAAAAAAAACGGGCTATTAAATGGCGATTTTTACAACCACAATCTTATGGAAGTTGTTTCATTGTTTTTAGTAATGATATATGTTCATACTATGATGACTCAATAATTTACCAGACATACGTTTCTGAAATTTGTCCTTATAGGAATGAAAAACTCACATATATTGTGCTAATTAATATATAATTAAATGAAAATAAAAAGACAGGATACGAGTATTCCTGTCTTCTCATATGTAATGGATATTTTTTTATTTTCTCATCCGCTCCAACTCCTCATCACGCAACATTCTCTCGTTCAGTTTTTCCTGCATCCTGTCAATGAAATAGGTGCGGCTTTCGTTCTTCCGGCGTTTGATATCAGTGTAGAAGCGGTAGCAGTCTTTAGAATCAACCCCGAATATCTTATAGAGAAGTGGGGCGAGCTGTTTGAGCGGCATATTGCCGTTGTTGATGCAGCCCATCACGTCTATGCCGTAGATAAGTTCCACGAGGTCGATGGCATTGCCCGTCCATTGAAGAAGGCTGGCGGTGGTTTCTGTTGCGTTGTTGGCGGATATTAGTGGTGGCACTTGGGGCGTGGCAAGGAATTTCTGCATCTTTCTTACGAAAGACAGAGCCTTGCTGACGTAGGCGGCAATCTCTCTTTTTTCTTCTGACAGATTACGTACGGGATGGTGCTGCAACTCGATTTCGATGTAGGCAAGCGCGATGACGGTAAGGTTCATGTCCATGCCGCCGTTGCACAGTTCGATCACTTGGGTGGCGAAAGCCGTGTATGCCGTTTCCATATTGCAGTCGCCGGCTTCGTTTATCAGGCGGAAAAAGTCGGTTTCCGCCAGCAAGAAATAATTCATGGTTCTGTCAATTTTGAAAATTACACTTTGTTTTCTGCGTGCGCACATGAATATAATTGGCAAAAAACGCGGCAGAAAATAAAAAATCCAACACTCAATTTTACAAAGTGCTGGATTTCAGAGGTATAAAATTCAGTATTTTTTCACAAGGACAAATTATCTCCGACTTAAATTGTTTGTAATCGGAACATTTATTCTATTCCTGAAAATAGAAATGTATGCTTGCCGCACATTTTGGCTATCTTGCTTTTTTATCAAGGATATAGATAATGCGACATACACCGTTGGGATAGCTTTTCAAAGAGGAAAGCGTCCAGTGTTGCTCTGGCAGAGCCGACTTAAAAAAATGTCGTCCGCTTCCGGATATGAAAGGAACGGTGTATAGTATGATTTCATCCACAGCGTGCATCCGCAGCAGTCCGTTTATATAGTCTGCCGTGTCCGGTGTGGCTTCCGCGAGGTAACGGATGTTTGTGCAGTCTTTTCTCCATTCGTGCAGCATTGAAATGGAATAGTCCGGTGTCACACGGTAAAAGGCTTTCTTCCTGATTTCATCAAGACCGCAACGGTCAAGGCACAAATCCTGATGTGCTTTATCATATAACTCTGAAGAAAGACATCCGTCCATCGTCAGTACGGCGAGAATCTGAACTTTACCCATAATCGTTTCCTTTCGTTAGGCAAGGGTAAAAAAGTAGCGTGCAATTCACACTACCTTCAAGCGATGGCTCTGGTAAAGCCTTTACGGAGAGTACGTGAATGCACGCTATGCGTAAGCATAGCATAAGCATCACGCAATCGTCTCCGTAGTTCCAATTTACCAGATTTTCGCTTGAAACGCCTTGCGGTCTTATCCTATATGTTGGCGGCGAAAAGCTCCTGCCAATCGCCGTTTTTCTCAAATGTTATGCAAAGATAGCCAAATTCAGTGAATTACGGGCTATGATTGCTTGAATTTATATTTAAGTCCATACTCTTCAAGTTTGCTGTATAGTGTTGTCCTGCCTATGCCGAGCAGTTCTGCGGCGACACTCCGGTTGCCGTTTGCCTGTTTCAACGCACGCAATATCCGCTCCTTATCCTCCGCGTCATTGCGCAAGGCGAAGCTGACAGTAGAGGTCGGTTTCGTCACGGCAAGTTCCAGATGCTCTTTCATGACAACACCTTCCTGCGCCTGCAATACAGCACCCATAACTTTCTGCCGAAGTTCCCGCACGTTGCCCGGCCATGCGTGTGTCAGCAACGCTTTACGTGCTTCGGAACTGAACCCGCTCACGCTACACTCCAGCTCTCTGTTTGCCATATCACGGAAGAACTCTGCCAGCGGCATAATGTCTTCTTGACAGTCACGCAACGGAGGAACGGTTATCCCGAAGTCGTGCAGGCGGTACAGAAGATCCTGCCGAAAACGCTTTTCATTCACCGATACCTCCAAATCTTCATTGGTAGCAGCGATGATGCGGACATTGAAATTCCGGTCTGCCTTGTCTCCGACCGGGCGATACCGCCTCTCCTGTATGGCACGGAGCAACATCTGTTGGGTTTCCAACGCGAGGTTTCCTACCTCGTCCAGAAACAACGTGCCGCCTTCCGCCTCATGGAAATATCCTTTCTTGGCATTGTCCGCACCTGTAAATGCACCTTTGACGTGTCCGAAGAAAGCCGACGGTGCAAGCTCTTTGGAGAGTGAACCGCAGTCCACCGCCACAAATGGCTTGCCTGCACGTTTGCTCTTGTCATGCAACAGGTGGGCAATATGCTCCTTGCCCGTGCCGTTCTCACCAAATATCATCACGCTCATATCGGTGGCGGCTACCAGCCTTATGCGGTGCATGATTTTCTGAAAGGCGGAACCTTCACGGGCGAATATAGGCATACGGCGTTGTCCTGCCTGACGTTCTTTCAGTATGGAACGGATCAGGGGGACAAGTTTATCCTCCACAAGCTGTTTGGGAATATAGTCTATCGAGCCGAGTTTCATGCTTTCCACGGCGGTATTAACTTCGGCGTAGTCGGTCATAATGATGAAGGGCTGCATCTTTCCCTCCTTTCGCATCCAGCACAAAAGGTCTATGCCACTGCCGTCAGGCAGACGCAGGTCGGCAACCACGATATCATTATCTGTTGCCTGTTGCAGATGTTTCTTCGCGGTTGAGAGGTGGTAAGCCTTCATATTGCGGTAGCCCTCCCGTGACAGCATATTGCAGACATATTCGCAATACACGATGTTGTCTTCCACCACAATTATTTTTGTCTTATTCATCTTCGTATTTTCTCCTTTCCTCTTCTGCCAACCGTATTATTTCCACTCCCTTATCCAGCACGGCAGTCACGGCATGGCTTAACGCTTCACCATCCGGGAGAGCATCGCCACGAAGCAATCCGTAAAGTACATTCAGCGGTTGGTCGGCACGGAGCACCTCCCACGAACTGCGCAGGTGGTGGATCAGGGAATCCAGCTTTTGCAGGTCTTTTTCTTTTGCTGCATCCCGTACCGCCTGCATTTCCTTTTCTGTTTCAGTTATCAACTTTTCCAGCATGACGGCTTCATTGCCATAGGACAATAAGGCGGAAAAGTCCGGTTTCCCGTCCGGTGTCGCTTTTATGGCACACCTGTCGGAAACCTCCATCAGTTCCGATATGGAGAACGGTTTGAACAGGCATCCGGCAAAGCCTTTTGCCAATAGTTCCCCTTTGTTACAACTGCCCGAAGCGGTTGCCACAACCACCGGGATTGTTGGTGAATTGCCCACGTTGGACGAACGCAACAGTTCCAGCAATTCGAAACCGTTTATATCGGGCATATTCAAGTCTGTCAGCAACAGGCTGTATTCTTTCTGGCGTATCATTTCCATCAGTGCCGCAGCATCGGTGCAAGTGTCGCAGTGTATTCCTTCTTGGGAATACATCTCTTTCAGCATCAGAAGTAATACCTCATCATTGTCAATGGCGACAACATCATGGAATTTATTGTTATGATAAACAGGTGTATTGCTTGTATATCCAAGCTGTTCTTCAGCTTCCTGCATAGAAATTTCAACTGTGAAACGACTGCCTTTCCCTTTCTTGCTGTCTAAACGGATTGTTCCGCCAAGCATCGACACAATATTACGCATTATGGCAAGCCCAAGCCCGAAACCCTCCTTTGCGGCGGCATTTGATAGACGTTCAAACGCACCGAACGCTTGTTTCTGTTCCTCTTCTGTCATGCCTGTACCTGTATCTTCAACGACCAGTGTCAGAACTCCATTATCATATTCAGTAATCAAAGAAACACCGCCTTCTTCTGTGAACTTGACAGCGTTTGACAGCAGGTTATTCCCGATTTGTATTATTCGCTCTTTGTCGGTCAATACAATGGCATCGTGTCCAGTCTTCACGGACAAGGACAGCCCTTTGTTCACGGCAACAGGCATGAACTCCGTTTCAAGTGTGTGCGTGATTGCTGAAATCCGGCAGGGTGACAGACGGGGCTGTTCCTTGCCGTTGTCCAGGCGGAAGAAGTCAAGCAAAGTGTTAAGCATATCCCGCATACGGTCGGAGGATTGCAGTATGTTTTGGATATACTGCCCGGACTTATCCTCACACTGTTCTTTCCGTATCAGTCCGGCATAGCCTGTTATTGCTGTCAGCGGTGTGCGCAGTTCATGGGTGATAGTATGTACCGCCTTCTTCCTTGACGTTATCAGTGCCTCGTTCCGTTGTACGGATTGTTCCAGTTGCCTTATCAAATCAGTTGTCTTGTGCTTGTATTGTTTAATGCTTTTTGCATCACGATGTATGATGATGTAGGAAATTAACAACAATAGAAGAACGAATCCCATTAAACCGCCTACTTGCATAAATGACTTTTCACGCATGGCAACTATTTCGTTTTCCCGGCTTTGCAGTTCGGTTTGTACCTTTTCTTCTATTTGGCAAATCAATTCTTGCAGTTGTCTGTTAAGTTCTGCATTACGAGCTGCAAGGCTGTCGGCTTGTTCCGACAATTGGCGATCCTGCACTTTCTGTTCGCTGATTACGTTTCTATTGACCGAATGAAGGATAGTGGTTGATACTGCTGGAGTTACTTCCTTTTTTTTGCCGAATATGCCTAAGAAACCTTTTCGTTTTGGCTTTTTGGACTGTTCCTGCACACTTTTCTGTACAATAACCGGAATTTGATTGGCTATCTTCTTGTTAATAGATTGTTGTTCATCCATTAACCGGACTATCTGGAACATCTGTCGTTCCTTATCCTCTAAAAGACTGCGCACACTATCGATGCGCTCTGCTGGATAGGTGGCCTTGAAACGGCAGAGCATACTGTCCATTGCCATACGCCGTGCATGGTAATGCTCGATATCTTTATCGTTCCATTCCAGTATTGTTTCACCCAATAGAGAAAATTTTATCATTTGAATATTGATATTGTTTATTTCTTTTCGGAGCTCGTCTATTTTTTTATTGCCAAGTTCTAATGCTTCTATCTCCTGCCATTCATAGAGGCTATTATATGCCATACATCCGATAAGAATGGAGATAAGTATATATCCCAACCGTATTGCCTTATAGAAATTTCCTGACCGCTCCATTATTTTAATGACATTGATTTTTGGAACATGAATAAAAGTTTATCTTTTTCGTTCATGCGGATATTATCAGAATAACCGTCTTTTGTTATTTGATACCCACATGGCTTAACCATAAAAATGCCTAAGCCCTTAGTGTACGAACTTACTTCTGAGGCATAGTCTTTACTTGTATTTAATGGAACTTTCCCTTTAATATGACACCACTCATTATTACAACTGATGTCTTCAATCTCAGACATCAGTTTTTGCAAATCTGTAATAGCTTTGGAACTCGCTACTTGGGGTATCTGCAACTCAAAACAGAGCATCGGTTCGAGAATGTCCACACCTGACTGTTGCAAAGCCAGCCTGAAGACATAAGGGGTCAGCTGTCTGAAATCAGCAGGTGTACTTACCGGGCTATAATACTCGGCTTGAGTAAAAGTTACTTTCAGATCTGTCACTTCCCATCCATGTAAACCAGATTGGCAAGACATACGAATCCCTTCAAAAACGGCATTTTGAAAAGAATGGTTCAGATAACCATAGGAGATGTCACTTTCGATTTGCAACCCTGCCCCTAACGGTAAGGGTTCAAGAGTCAGCCCTATTGTGGCCCAGTAAGGGTTGGGTGGTACTTCGATCTGAATAATCTTATTGACCTTTTTTATAGGTCGTTCTTTGTAGATAGTCTTGATCTCATCAAAATGGACCTTTACGGAAAATCGTTCTTCCAGCAATGTCTGTATGATTTCCTTTTGGGTCAAACCATATAACGAGATTTCCAATTCATCACTATATGAGTTTATGGAAAAGGACAAAGACGGGTCTTCAATCCACAATGTATTCAGAGCGGATATCACCTTGCTTCTCTCTTCGGGCTTATTTGGCCGGACGGAGGATTTGAGAGCGGGATGCTGATGAGATAATCCTTGAATCAAACAAGGTTTAGCACCTAAATAATCTCCGATTCGAAAATCTTCTATATCTTCTACAATCGCGATATCATTGGCACCCACTTCATCAACATTTATCTCTCTGCCCTGATAAATAGTCTTTAGATTTTTAATCTTGATGAATTTTTCCGAATCGTTGATTCTTACAACGTCTCGAAGTCTCAGACTTCCGTCAATTATTTTAAGAAAACTTCTTTTATGCCCTTTGGGGTCATGCTCTATCTTATAGAGATAAGCTGAAAGTCTGTTTGAGACTGATGCCGGAGGAAGTATAAAAGAAGAAATGGCGTCCAACAACTCATTGATACCGATATTGAACATTGCTGATCCATGTAGCACCGGATAGACTTTGGCTTTTGCCACAAGAGCGATTATCGTATTCCAATAATCAGCCGGTGAAATTTCGCTATCCGCCAAATATCGTTCTAATATATCGTCGTCATGGTTGCATACAAATTCTTTGTATTCTTCCTTTATATATGTTTGGGAGCAAACCGGATAAACCGATCCATCGACAACAGTTTGCATAAACAGGACATCTTGCGACAGATTTGTTTTTATATCCATATACAAACGCTCCAAATTCACACCGGCACGGTCAATCTTATTGATAAATATAATTGTCGGGATTTGCAGCTTTTGTAAAGTACTGAACAGCAACTTTGTCTGCGCTTGTATGCCTTCCTTTGCGGATAAGATGAGGACTGCTCCATCAAGCATTTTGAATGTCCGCTCCACTTCCGCAATAAAATCCATGTGTCCCGGAGTGTCAATGATATTGCATTTCACTCCATTCCAGATAATAGATGTCGTAGAAGCCCGGACAGTAATTCCTCTACGTTTCTCTATATCCATAGAGTCCGTTATGGTGTCACCATTATCCACACGGCCGCACTTTTCCGTTGCTCCACTGGCAAACAGCAGATTCTCGGTTACGGAAGTTTTTCCTGCATCAATGTGAGCAAGAATTCCTAAATTTATAATATTCATTTGGATTAAGCAATAATATACTACAGTAGATGCATTGTCGAAACGCACCTTTTAATACCTCCTCGTAGCATATGAGAACTACAGGATTACTAACTCGTATTAATATGTATATTATTACTGCCGCATAACGATTACAAAATTACACAAAAAAATATATCTAACAAAAGTGGGAGGATTTTTTAACTTTTTACCATAGACATTTTATTAGGGAAGCGTAGGTTCAACTGGCAAGTACAAATAAGTAGAAATGTTTGAACAACACCGTTTTAGGAAGTTGAAAAATCAAGTTTCTCTCTCGGTATAGCGTTTATTTTGGCCAATATCTTCTTTAGTTTAGCATTTGTGTATTTCCCATTCGTGTTCTATTTAGCTCCTTATTATGAGTATGTAGCAAGTTACTTATCAAATTCAGCCTCTTTGAGGGTCAAATATGGTTTTGCAAATGGTGACTGACAAGACATAAACAAGGTCAGCAGGAATTTTTTACATAAATGGACATGAATGTATATAACCTAAAATAAGAATAAATTTTAATAAGGGCTGCCCAAAAAGAAAAAAATGCAGTTGCCATCCTATAGATACTTGCAGAAAGGATAAAATTTACTTTTAGACCTTTTGGGATAGCCCTTATTAATACTTCAGATAAAATTCCTTAGGTTATATTTTCAATCCTTTGGACCGGGTTTCCTCCTTGGCATACAGTCCCGGACGCCCGATTATGACATGGTTGGCAACGATACTATCCGCCGGACTGCGTATCTGCGGCGGTGCATTTTCGGGATATTGCGCCTGCCTGTTCCTCACATCTTCCGCTTCCGGCTTGAGCTGTTGCCCTTCATTCTCCTTTTCTGCGACTTCGGGCGTGGGTGGCGCAAGCTCCAGCTGAATTTTTCGGTCAAGGGCGGCAAGTTCGGACTTCAACTGCTTCAGCTCGTCCTCCTTCTTCCACACCTTACCCGCTATCTCCTGTAACTGCGGTATCTCCATCTCCAGCACCTCGTTCTTCGCCTTGTACTGGTCGATGATGGAGGGTATCCTCTCCATCGCGTTGAGGAAGTTGCGGGCGGCGGCCAACGGGTCAGCCATCGCCAGATGCCCGTTGTTGTAGGTGTACTTGTAGTTCCCCTCGACCACGAAGCGGTTGTCGGTGAACTCCAATCCCTCTTTGAGTATCCTTTCGCTCACCACCTTTATCGGAAAACCGTAAAGTTCACCGACCTGCGTGTACAACCCTCCGGTCGTGGCATTCTTGGCTATCTCCTGCAAACGCTTTCCGATGACCTTCTCATCGGCGGAATCCACTCCGTCCACCTTTATTATATTAAGGCGGTTGCCCTCCTTGTCGGTCTGCACCACCGACAGGAAGCGGTTCCAGTCCTCCGTCATGGCATCTATGAAAGCCGTGTTGTTGCGCAACTCGCCGGTCTTTGACTCCAGCTTGAACTCCGAATCACGCTTGCCCTTGTTGAACGACTTGCGTTCCCCTTCGAGCGATGCGATCCGCTTTTCCAGTTTCGCCTTGTCCAACAGGTCGGTATTGCCGGAGAGCAACGCCATGTATTCCGAGAAATTCATGCCCGATTTTTCGTCCATTGCCCCCTCGTCGATGGTACGCGCACCCATCGCACCGCTTTTGAGCTGGCTTATGAAAGTCTGCTTGCAGTGCAGGAGGTTGAACTTGTAGCTGTCCAGTGACTTCTCCACCGCGTAGATGATTACATCCACGTTGTTCCCGGCGAAATGTTTGGCAATCTCATTACCTGCCCTAACTCCGCGTCCGTCACGCTGTTGCAAGTCGGACGGTCGATCGGGTAGGTCAAGGGCATTACTGCCCTCTTCCCCCCTCAGAACCGTACGAGAGGGTTTCCCCTCATACGGCTCAAGCTTTTCAAAGTCTCTGTTCGTGTGCAGAGACCGGCTCATCCTACTTCTTGTTTCCATTGTTTTTTACGGGATAATTTGAAACATTCATCATGAACCAACATATTGCATTTCCGTCCGTCTTGTACAGTCGGCATTACATTCCATGCCTTATGCGTGTCAATCGGTTCACCACATATCGGACATTTCCGACCTTGCTTTTCCCATAGGTAAAGCAGGGATTTACGTCCTTTCAGCGTCACAAGCATCTTTGACTTCATTCTTTTATTGAAGTACAGGCGGCAGTCTGCGTCAAACGGATTCATGTCCCCCTTTATCTGCGTATATTGCAGAAAAGGAAACGAAGATGCCAGTTTCAACAAGGTAAGTTGGTCTTCTTTGCCGTTTGATTTCTTGAACTTAGCCGCAAAAGTCCAGCTGTTCCCTCGGATATTGTGCCAATAGCGGTCTTTTATCCACCGTTTCCCTTTCTTGGAATGACGGCGTTTAGCCCATTGCCACAAGGCGAGAAATATCTGATGGTCGATTCTGTGAAAAGAATCACGTGTCGCCCCATGCTGATAATATGCTCCCCATCCTCGAATTTTAGCATTCAACATCCTGATTAATGATTCCTGCTTGCAACCCTTATGACCTTTTGTCACCTTACGGATATTCTCCATAAAACGTTTTTCGGCTTTCTTGGTCGGCTTGGTCAATATTTCATTGCCGAATTTGCGGATGTTGAAACCGAGAAAATCGAAGCCGTCATGGATATTGGTTATCACCGTCTTTTCTTCTGATAAGGTCAGACCTCTTTCAGACATAAAGTCGGCTACCAATGGCTTGATTTCCTTTTCAAGTGTTTCACGGTTCTCGCAGGTAATTATAAAGTCATCAGCGTAACGGACAAGATTCACCATTGGCGAATATAACTTACCTTTGATTCTAACTCGTTTATATTTCTCTGCAAGGACTTTCTGCAATCCGTCCAATGTCATATTGGCAAGCGTGGGAGAGATAATGCCACCTTGTGGCGTTCCCTCCTCTGTCGGGAACATCTGTTTGTTGAAGATATAGCCGCATTTCAACCATTTTCGGAGTATTGCCTTGTCCATAGGGATGTTGGCAAGCAGCCATTCATGGCTGATATGGTCGAAGCACCCCTTTATGTCACCCTCCAGAATCCATTCGGGAGAATAGCCTTTTCGGAGAATGTTATGGCATTGCATTACCGCGTCCATACAGCGGCGTTCCTTGCGGAAACCGTATGAACGTGAGTCGGCTGTTGTTTCCGACACTGGTTCTAATGCCATAAGGTAGAGTGCTTGCATGGCTCTGTCTTTCATTGTCGGTATTCCCAACGGTCGCAGTTTGCCATTACTCTTTTTGATGTGGACTCTTCTCAATGGCTTCGGCTGGTAGCCTCTGCGTTTGAGTTCGCTTATCGCTTGTGTTTTTGCTTCGGGTTTCTCCCATGTTTCCATGTCCACTCCGGGGGTGTTGCCACCTCCGTTAGAAGTAACTCTCTTTACGGCTAAGGCTTTTGCGTAAAAAGAGTGGGTCAGCGTCCACTGCAAGGCTTTCACCTTGTTGTATCTGCCTTCCTTCTGAGCCTTTACAATTCGTGCTTGTAGCTTTCTGACAGCCAACTCCGCTTTAGTCCAGTCTATTCTGTCCCAAAGTGTTTGTTGATTGTCAGCAGGCGCACACGATGTCTTGTTTTCGTTCATTTGCTTTCCTCCTTTTGAAAGTTCTAAAAGTTAATTGTAAAGAATCACCATTTGACAACATTCGGTTTGATTGCCTACCTAATGTCGTCACAGAAGTCTGCCCACTTTCGTGTCGGATGATGTCGCCCACATCAGCCCGTGATGTCGGTTCAATCCGTATCCGCTCCATTACAGAACGGCGTTCGCTTTTTCTGTTATCTTATACCTGCACACCATTCGGCTTTCATTGCTGTCAGCTTACCTGTCATTTTTACATGACAGGAGATAATACAGGCTTACCATGTTCCACATAGATAACTAACGGATAGGTTAGGTTCTGTCTCATCCTCCGGCGGTGCTTATATCCGTGTAATCCTACCATGGAGAGGATTAACCGACCGCTTCCCTTTTGGGTAGAGTGTGCCAGTATCTTACACTCTTTCGTGACATTACGAAGTTTACTAACAGTTCGCTTGCGCTAACCATACTATCCAGCCTCGCCACTCTACGGTATGATACTAACCGTACTTGACTTCCCCTCACGGTTCTGTCTTGTCTTGCGAAAGTGTACTTCGTCCCGACCGCTTAATACAACATTAAGGTGCATCGGTCGGTAGGCTACCGCTGACGGAACAGCGGGTTAAAGCTGATACCCGTAAGTATCATTCCAACAATTATCTATGCGACTTCATGTCGCACCCACGGCGTATCGAGATGATGGATAGCCACACACCGTTTCTGGGCGTTCACACCCGTTCCGAGCATAGAGGTAGAGCCGAACAGCACACGCACCGTCCCGGCGTTCATGGCGTCTATCACCGCCTTCCGCGCCTTGTCGGTCTTGCACTCCTGAATGAAGCGCACCTCGCTTGGCGGTATACCGTAGTCCTCCGTCAGTTTGCGCTTGATTTCCGAATAGACGTTCCACCCGTCGCCCGGCTGGTATGTCCCCAAATCAGAGAAAACGAACTGCGTGCCTTTCTGGGCGTCGTATTTTTGATAATACTCCGCGATCATCTTGGCACAGTGACTCGCTTTGTTGTCGGGATGATCTTCGTAATTCGGGTCTATCATGCGCATGTCGAGTGCCATTTTCCGGGCATAGTCCGTGGCGATGAGCATCTTCGCCTTTTCTTCCGTTTCCGAAAGCGGCAGCCTGCCCAACAAGGTGGCATCGCCCGTCTTGGCGAACTGCATCAGTTTCTGTATGAAGTCCTCCTGTTCCGGCGTGGGCGGTATATGGTGCAGTATCTCGTTCTTGGCAGGACGGTCAACGCCCACATCCTCCGCCGTGCGGTAGTCCGTGATTTCATTATAGAAGGCGGCAAGCTCCGGCACTTTGATGAAGTAGCGGAAACGCTCCTTCTGGACCACATTGTTCGTCACGTTAAATTCAAAATCCGTCGTCTTCTTGGCAAATATCGCCGCCCAAGCGTCGAAACACCTTATGTCCTGCCGTTCCAGCTCCTTCGGGCGCAGGTACTTGAACAGCAGGTACAATTCAGTCAGTGAGTTGCTGATAGTCGTGCCGGAGAGGAAGGTCGCACCCAAGTCTTTTCCTGTGCGCTCCTGTATGGTGCGTATGGCAAAGAGCATGTTAAGTGCCTTCTGGCTTCCCTCGCTGTTTCCCAATCCCGCCACACGGTCGTGGCGCGTGTTGAAAGTCAGATTCTTGAACTGGTGGCACAAATCCAAAATTTCGGATTTATCGCATTATCAGAACTTTTAGGAATTTCCGATAAAATTATTCAATTGTTTAGCAATCATTTGTTTTGAGTCTTAATCAGTTCTGATTATATTCCGTCTATAATTGTAGAATAACATTCAAACAAGA
>NZ_JAMOKH010000055.1:0-36898 GCF_023656585.1 Bacteroides sp. B1-V-101
CGAACGATAGAAATCGCCAAGAAGTTCAAGCTGATAAGGACTAAAGGTCATGTCACTCTTTTTCATCTTTTATTCATTTTAGTTGATACTTATAGTAGTCAACCAAATCCAGGGTAAGACACCTTATAAGGAAAGTCTACTATGTAAGGAGCTAACGGGAACTTTAGCACTATCTTACAAGTGATTTTACCATAGCCAACCAATGAACTCCCCGCATGCTGAAAGACCATAAACAACAAGAAAATCTAAAAAAAGCGATGCAAAAGACGGAACCTCGGTTAATTTTCCGTACTTTTGTATCGCTTTTAAATTAAATCATAGAAAAATGGACGATTCAAACCCGCGAACGTGCACTTATAGTATTAATTAAAGCGATCAGAGTCATTGAAAACTGATGCCTCTGCTCGTGTAAACAAACGAAAGGAGGCAATAAGATGAGAACATATCTTTATTGTGAAGCTGGCTTTGTGGAAAAACCGCAATGGCTTCCTAACTGCTGGGTAAATGTAGTATGCCCGGACAACGATGACTTTGAGTTTCTGACTAAAACCCTGAACGTACCCGAATCATTTCTGAACGATATAGCCGATACGGACGAACGTCCGCGAACCGACACGGAAGGCAACTGGCTATTGACGATTCTGCGCATCCCGATGCAAAACGGTCAGAACGAAAGTCTTCCCTTCGGCACCGTACCCATCGGCATCATCACCAACAATGAAATCATTGTATCAGTCTGCTACCACAATACAGACCTGCTACCGGACTTCATCGAACACACCCGCCGAAAGGGAATCGAAGTCCGCAACAAACTCGATCTGATTCTCCGGCTGATTTATTCGTCTGCCGTATGGTTTCTGAAATATCTGAAACAGATAAATCTGGATATCAGCGCCGCCGAAAAGGAACTGGAACGCAGTATCCGCAACGAAGACCTGCTCCGTCTGATGAGACTGCAGAAAACACTCGTTTACTTCAACACCTCCATCCGAGGAAATGAAGTAATGATCGGAAAGCTGCAAAGTATCTTTCAGGACACCGACTTTCTGGACAAGGAACTGGTAGAAGACGTGATTATCGAGTTGAAACAGGCATTTAATACCGTAAACATCTACAGCGATATCCTCACCGGAACGATGGACGCCTTTGCCTCCATCATCTCCAACAACGTGAATGCCATCATGAAACGCATGACCAGCCTTTCCATTACACTGATGATCCCGACATTGATAGCCAGTTTCTACGGAATGAATGTGGATATCCATCTGGAAGAGATGCCGTATGCCTTTGCACTGATTATCCTGTGCTCCGTCGTGCTGTCGACATTAGCGTTTATCGTATTCCGGAAAATCAAGTGGTTCTAATTCAAGCGACTGCAATTCAAGCAGTTCTAAATCTCCCTTTACGTCAGAGACATAAAAAAGCAGCCTGTCATTCTTAAGACCTGAATTCAAGGTCGGCGATGACAGGCTGCACACAATACGTTTTTTATTCGATAGAGAATATTAAAAAGAGAATGTTTAAGAGAGAGAAATTATTTTATCCTTCTTTACTGGATTTCTTTCCGCCCAATGGCACAGAAATACCAACAAATCCACTTACAGAATTGGTGTTCTTACCTAAGAACATGTAGTCAGTTCCGAGGAACACCGGACCCAACTTCAAGCCCAGACCGAATGACTTACCGGCAGACTGAATAGCCGAGTAGCTGAGCGCAACGTTAAGCCAGCTTTTCGGACGATAGTTTGCGGAGAATGTTACTTCTGTCAGCGTTTTCGGTTGTACGAAGCGAGTCGTAGACAATACACCTACTCCGAGCTTGTTCTCAAAGAAGCCGTATTCTGCTCCTACCACAACTGTAGATGCCAGACTAGACTTGCGGGATTTATGTACGTCCTCTGTCTGAAGTTGCAACATTTCATAGTCGAGTACATCACCACCATTTACACGGTTCATGTATCCGTCAGCATCAGCCTGCAACCGAGTAATATTGTTCTGAATCGCAGTAATAGAATTAGGAATATCGTTCGCATCAATACCATTGACATAGCTAGTTCCTTTCATATTGATTGATTCCGGATTGGCAGAAGCTATCTTAGTAGCGCCTTTCGTCCATGAAATAAATCCTAGGTCGAGAACAGAAGCGGACACTGTCAGGTTATCCATAATTTTATAAGAAGCACCCAAATCAATGCCGAAACCGTAACCTGCAATACCCAGTTTTCCACTGTCAAAGTCAAAGTCACTGATATAATCCTGTCCATCTTCTTGTACCAATTCCAATCCTTTGAAAGAACTTTCCAGATGAGCGTCAACATTCAGATTGGCATGGTAACTTTCAATTTCAGATTTCAGTCTTGTGATACCAGCAGCATCCAATCCGGACAGATAATTTTGATCCTGTAACTGGTTAATGCGGGCATCACTCGGAAGATTGGCGTTCATCATTACATTGTTAATCTTCAGATTCATATTGCCGATACCCAGCAATACTTTCACCTTACCACCGACTGTCAAACGGTTATTGATCTGACGCGCATACCCCAAACCAACTTCACCATAAGCGTTTATATCCAGTTTCTGACCGCTGATATCGTAATTACTGTTTCTCCAGTTATCTTCAAGCGCATCCATCTCATTCAGGAAAGTAAACATGGAACGGGTAAGGCTTGCACCTATATCCGCACGAACACCTACATTGAATGACCAGAAGTTCTTTCCTTTATACCATCCGGCAGAAAGAATCTCCGTGCTTACGTTTACATTTAAGTTGTTTTTATCTTTCAGACGGCCCAGGAAATCGGGATTAGAGTAGAAATTGTCGCTATCGTCAATAATGTCGATAATATCTTGATAACCCAATGAAGTGGACCCGACAGTAGCATTGACCGATCCCAATACCGGAATATTAAAATACCCCTGAGTCGGAATCAGAGCCGGATTCAATTGTTGCCGATAATGAGTACCTTCCATAAAATAAGAAGTACGTAAAAACTGCGCATTGGCGGGTAAAACGAAACCCATCATAAGAAGTAAAGCCCCCATGAACTTCTTAGATGCATAAAGTCTGCTTGTTGTCATGATTTTATCTTTTTTTAATTCTTGTTATCGAATGCAAATATATAGCATTTAAGTAACAAATAAAAGCACAAGTCAACACTTTTTTAGCATAAACCGAACATTTTCATGGCTATTTGGAGAAAAATCGTGCTTATTCTGCAAAAATATGTAGAAAGTGAAACAAAAGGAAATATCAGAAATTTAGGTTCAACTGCCCGTCACCAAGCAGATTGAAGGTCATTCGGTGGTAGGGAGTCGTTCCACGTTCGGCGATGGCGGCACGATGTTTTTTAGTCGGGTATCCTTTATTCTTATTCCAGTCATAAAACGGATATTCTTCGTGAAGACGATTCATATAATCATCTCTGTAGGTTTTAGCCAGTATAGAAGCGGCGGCTATAGAAAGGTATTTGCCGTCTCCTTTTATCACGGTAGTATGAGGAATGTCAGGATATTTATTGAAACGGTTTCCGTCGATCAGCAAATGCTGAGGACGGACAGAGAGCTGACCGACAGCCCGGTGCATCGCCAAAAAGGAGGCGCGGAGAATGTTTATCTCGTCTATCTCCTCGGGAGACACCACTCCTACCGCCCACGCCAGCGCTTCTTTCTCTATCACTTCACGAAGTGCGTAGCGTTGCTTCTCGGTCAGTTGCTTCGAATCATTCAGCAGCTCATTCTTGAAATCTTTAGGAAGAATGACGGCGGCAGCATACACTGATCCTGCCAAGCAACCGCGGCCGGCCTCATCGCAGCCGGCCTCTATCAGGTCTTTATTTAAGTAAGGTAGTAGCATCAAAGTATCTCTTTTTTATCGGTTTCAAAGGTATAAAAAAAGTGGATTATCAACAATAATCGTACACCCAAAAAGGATACAAAATTCTACTTAGATCTATATAGCGAGAGATGGAAAGACAGATGATATAAGAGAAATCTATCACCACTCTCTAAACAGGATTATAAAAGTTGAAATGTGGTGATAGATCAATTAACGCCTAATGAATAATAAAGTTAATAGACTGGTAAATTAGGAGACTGCGCAATATACCCTACTCGCTTCCCATTCTCTATTATGTAATCCAACACATAAAATGAAGATTGAGATGTACCCTTTATTTCACCATTAAACATATAAAATGCATGAGCATAATATGCGTGTCCTTTCACACAAGAAATTGCTTCCGCAGTCCAAGTATCCACATTATAAATAGGTGCGGTAACTTTTACAAACTCTTCATAAGAACTTTTGCTCCCAGCATCATATAAATATGTATCATAAGCTCCACCGTTTCTTCGTTGAATCGTACCAGAGGAAATATCATAGTTAATATAAAGGTCTGATCCTGTGCCCGAATTAGAAGTATGCCCTATATTACAATAACTTTTATCAAAACTAAGTTTACGCATTCGAATCAAGTTGTCGTAATTTACATCATGATGTCTAAGCTTAGCTCCGACAATCTCACCTCCCTCCATAATATAGTCTTCGACCCAAAAACGTACATATCTGTAGTTATCAAGAGTCCCTTTATAAGTTTCGGCAGAGAAATATCCATGCCCTTTTACACAAGGAATCAGTTCGCCCTTCCATGTTTCTTTATTCCATTCAGGTTGTTCCATAATACTGAAATCTTTCCATGAGACTTCTCCACAATCGAACAAATGCATTCTTTGACCTTCACCACCTTTACCTCCTTGAAAGAAACCAGGATTTTTAAAATAGAGGTAATGTCCTTTAGTACTTAGACAATGGTCTTCTCCATCATCCTTAATGTATAATTCATCATATTCCACCCAATCATATTCTTCACTATCCGTATCATCTCCACTCTCCGCAGCACTTTTCTGCGTTACAGTAACAGTAATTTCTTCAGAACCGGAAGAAACAGTAATAGTAGCGGTCCGCGTTTTACCCGTATTATTAGGTGTTAATGTGATAGTTAAAGTGTACTCTCCGGCTTCACCACTGTATTTATCCAAAGATATCCAATTGGGAGAAGTATTCACACTCCTGTTAGCTACTGATGTTTCTACTATGGAAGCAGTCCAATGAGCGGTAGCAACAAAAGAAAAACTGCCCGAAACATCGTCCGAATTAAAACTTTGATTCTTTTGATTAGAATCCGGCATTACAATACTCATATTTTGCTCCTCATCAGAGTCGCTGCTACACCCTGAAACCATAAAAGCCAAAAGGATCAGGGACAAAAAGCTAATCCAACCATTCAAATTTCTCATTATTATACTTTTTAACCGACGGCTCCCTCTTCCGGTATTGTAACTTGCTAGTGCAGAAGCCTCAAAATAATTTTGAACACTAGTCTCATTTCACTTTTGCTGCAAAATAAGAGATGAAAATACTATCCAATATAAACCGGAACGGTTTCTTATTATCACCAAGATATAAGAAAAAGCTTATAAATTTCATCTCTATAATACTAGTATATCCCCTTAGCCAGTATAACAGATTACTTCAATATGTTTTCAAAAATTCCCTATTTCCTCTTACAAAAGTATCCAAATAACAAGAAAAGAAAAAATGACTTTGCCCTGATATTTGCACAAACCAGACTTAAACAGGATTATCTATCTCAAAAGGTGATTAAACAGGCAAAAAAGAGGTTTGCTCCATTCTATATAATAAAGAAAGCGATAACCGGACTTATCTCCGGCTATCGCCCTCTTCAATAAACAAACCTTCTTTTAGTTAAAACAAACTCCAGGCGACGGTAAGCCCTGCCATCACAATGGCTACCATGCTCATAAGCTTGATTAAAATATTCAGACTCGGGCCGGAAGTATCCTTAAACGGGTCGCCCACAGTATCGCCTACTACGGTTGCCTTATGCACTTCACCGCCTTTGCCTCCAAAGTTCCCCTCTTCTACATATTTCTTCGCATTATCCCACGCACCGCCTGCATTGGCCATAAAGATAGCCAGCACAAAACCTGTGCTCAAACCGCCGATCAGCAGTCCCAGTACTCCGGTCACTCCGAAGATTAATCCGGTAGCGATAGGCGCAAGGATAGCAATCAGCGACGGAATCACCATTTCGCGCTGCGCACCCTTGGTTGAGATAGCCACACAACGTTCATAATCCGGCTCGGCTTCTCCTGTCAGAATGCCTTTGATCTCACGGAACTGACGACGCACCTCATCTACCATGTGTCCGGCTGCGCGGCCGACCGCATTCATCGTCAATCCACAGAACAAGAACGCCATCATCGAACCGAGGAACATACCGGAAAGAACTTTCGGATTCATCAGCGTCACGTCGTAATAGTTCATGAAATCGACAAAGGTAGCATTGGCGGTTGAGACAACATCGCCGTTCGGCATACTCAGGTCTACTGTCCCCAAACGGGTCAGACCGATACGGATTTCTTCGATATAGGATGCCAGCAAAGCCAGTCCGGTCAATGCAGCGGAACCGATAGCAAAACCTTTTCCGGTTGCCGCGGTTGTATTTCCCAAAGAGTCGAGCGCATCGGTACGCTTGCGGACTTCGGCACCCAGACCGGCCATTTCGGCATTACCGCCTGCATTATCAGCAATCGGGCCGTAAGCGTCCGTAGCCAGTGTGATTCCTAATGTGGACAGCATACCGACAGCGGCAATACCGATACCGTAGAGTCCCATACCCACGTTGGAAAAATCGAAACCGGAAGCAAGCAGGAAGGAGGCAATGATACCCACCACTACCGCAATCACGGGAATAGCCGTAGAAAGCATACCCAGACCGATACCGGAGATAATGACGGTGGCAGGTCCAGTCTTTCCGCTTTCACTCAGTTTCTGAGTAGGGCGATACGACTGGGAAGTATAATATTCGGTAGAACGTCCGATCACAATGCCGACCAACAGGCCGACTACGACAGCGCATGAAATCCAAATCCAGTTGTCCAACTGTAAGAGCCACAGGATTAAGAAGGTAGCAGCCACAATCAGCACGGAACTCAGGTTTGTTCCGAATGCCAGCGAGCCGAGCAAATCTTTCACCGTCGCATTTTCTTTGGTGCGCACGGAGAAGATGCCGATAATGGAAAGCAGAATACCTACCGCAGCAATCAGCATCGGGGCAATAACTGCTTTGAACTGCATGACCGTATCTGCCGAATGTATAAAGGCGGCAGCACCCAATGCGGCAGTCGCCAGGATAGAACCGCAATAAGATTCGTACAAGTCGGCTCCCATACCTGCCACGTCGCCTACGTTATCGCCTACATTATCGGCAATGGTGGCAGGGTTTCGCGGATCGTCTTCGGGAATTCCGGCTTCTACCTTACCCACAAGGTCGGCGCCTACGTCGGCAGCTTTTGTATATATACCACCACCTACACGGGCAAAGAGCGCCTGTGTGGAAGCTCCCATACCGAACGTCAGCATCGTGGTAGTGATTACGCAAAGTTTATGAGTCGGTGTCAGTGCGTCGGCGGGAATCACCGCGTTCAGCAACAGATACCAGAAAGATATATCGAGCAACCCCAGTCCGACTACAACGAGTCCCATTACCGCACCACTGCGGAAAGCGATTCTCAGTCCGGAGTTCAATGAATTGCGTGCCGCATTCGCCGTACGTGCCGAAGCATAGGTTGCCGTCTTCATACCCAGGAAACCGGAAAGACCGGAGAAGAAACCACCCGTCAGGAAAGCTATGGGAACCCACACATTCTGAACATGAAAGCCATAAGCCATAATTGAAAACAAAATAACCAGCCCAAGGAAAACACAACCTACAATCTTGTACTGTTGTTTCAGATAAGACATAGCTCCCTTGCGTACCGCAGCGGCTATTTTTATCATTTGGGGAGTACCTTCACTCTCTTTCATCATCTGCTTATGGAAGTAATAAGCAAAACAGAGGGCTAACACTGAAGCGACCGGAACCAGCCAGAAAAGAATGCTATCCATAGAATTAATTATTAAAGGGTTTTATGGAGGCTAAAAGTATGGAAATCAAACGAAAAAAGCAAGCAAAAGAGAAAAAAAATCCAACTTGCCGATTGATGCGATAACTCTCAATGAAACGAAGGTAAAACAAGTAAAAAAGTCTTTTGAGAATCCTGCAAAAGAGCATCAGGCCAATAGCTCGTTAGTTAATTTTTAGTCTTATTACGTTAATCGTTAACAAACCCGTTATTTCTATTAAACCATGTTATAAAGCGCCTCACTGTGCCCCGAAAATTTGGAGATAGCCGAAAAGTCCCTATCTTTGTAGTGTGTTTTTCATAGTATTAGATTTAAGGTTAACAAAAGATTGGCTGTCTGGGATAGATAGCCTTTTTTTATGCCCGCAAACTAACTATTGCCTGTTAAACTACAGGGATTGGATGCCAAGAAAATGTATAAGGTAAAAGAAATCAATCTGATGCCGAATAGTAAATCCAGCCTGGCTGCCAACGAAAAGACTTATTCCAGTGAATATCTGATGAAAGTGGGCATAGATGCTTTCACCACTAATCAAGCCTTTAGCCGCGTGATTGAGCTTACGGCAGATAACTTCCTACTGCCTTACTCATGCCAAGCCTTTGGCACGCTTGTGCCAAAGGCATGGCACAAACATTAAGAACAAAAGGGGAAACACCGTTCGTGGTGAATCCCCTTTCTCATACAATAAAACAATCAACTAATCTTCAATCGTTACAGCAGTTCCGTTGGCAGTTACCATCAGCATACTACCGCTGCCTCCTACTGTTTCATAATCCAGATCGACACCGATCACTGCATTGGCTCCTAACTTTGCTGCCTGTGCCTGCATCTCCTGCAAAGCTGTATCTTTTGCCATACGTAGTACTTCTTCATATGCACCGGAACGACCTCCTACAATATCCCGAATACTTGCAAACAAGTCACGGAATACATTGGCACCAATGATTGTCTCTCCGGAAACAATTCCGTAGTACTTTACTATTCGTTTTCCCTCAATGATGGGAGTTGTAGTCACTAACATGATCTTTTTCTTCTTTTTTAGTTGTTTACTATCCTATTAGACGCAGGATATCCCCAAAAGGTTGCAATGTCACCCTAAAAAAATTGCAGCTATACCGCAAATCAATGCGATATAGCCGCCAATTAGAGTTAAAGAGAGAGAGAATTTATAGAAAGCGCGGTCTCACGACCAACTTAATATACCTAAAATGATTTTTATTCTTTCTTATTAGACGCAGGAAACTTCAAATCACTGCACTTCAAAGAGACTTTTTTAGTTAAAGAATAAAAAAAATCGCTATTCTTGCAGGAATAGCGATTAATATCTTTAGAACATCTGGCTGACGCGTTCGATCCCAGCCACTAATGCGTCCACTTCCGATCGTGTATTGTACATGGCAAATGATGCACGTACCGTACCTTCGATTCCGAGCCGTTGCATCAACGGTTGCGCACAATGGTGCCCCGTGCGGACAGCGATACCTAAACGGTCTAACAATGTTCCCAAATCGAAATGATGAATATCTCCCACCAGAAATGAAATCACCGCTCCCCGATCTGCCGCCTCACCGAAAATACGCATATTGGGTATTTCCTTCAATCGCTTCAGCGCATACGTTGTCAGCTCGTGTTCATGAGCAGCGATTTGGTCGAGTCCGATGCCATTAACATAGTCAAGGGCTTTTGCCAGTCCGGTAGTACCGATGTAGTCCGGCGTACCGGCTTCAAACTTGAAAGGCAGTTCGTTGAAGGTAGTCTTTTCAAAAGAGACGTGCTGAATCATTTCTCCTCCTCCTTGATAAGGGGGCATACGGTCCAGCCATTCTTCCTTTCCATAAAGCACACCGACACCTGTCGGGCCGTAAACCTTATGTGCGGAGAACACCAGGAAATCGGCATCCAAGTCTTGCACATCCACCTTCATGTGGGGGATAGACTGTGCAGCATCCACTAGAAAAGGTACTCCATGCGCATGAGCCGTCGCAATCATTTCCTTGACAGGATTTACGGTTCCCAATACGTTCGACACCTGAACTACACTGACTATCTTTGTACGCTCGGTGAATAACTTTTCATATTCATCCAGCAACAGTTCGCCCTTGTCATTCATCGGAATGACCTTGATGGCAATTCCTTTGCGGGCAGCCAGAAGTTGCCAGGGAACGATATTACTGTGATGCTCCATCACCGAAAGGATCACTTCATCGCCTTCCTGCATAAACTCATCTCCAAAACTGGAAACAAGCAAATTGATACTTTCAGTCGTACCCCGTGTAAAGACGACCTCATTCGTGCTGCCGGCATTGATAAACTGCCGTACCGTCTCGCGGGAGGCTTCATGCAGTTCCGTTGCCTGCTGGGAAAGGTAATGTACTCCACGATGCACATTCGCATTCACAGAGTAATACTCATCTACCAGCGCATCCACCACCAGACGAGGTTTCTGAGTGGTCGCACCGTTATCGAAATAAACCAATGGTTTACCATACACCGTACGGCTCAATATCGGAAAGTCTTCACGTATCTTTTGAATATCCATTTTACTTATTCATCATTTACATATTGCACATCCCTGGCACTTGTTCAGTTCGCCACGGAAGCGTTTTTCTACCAACAGGTGCAGACGGTCTTTCAGTGCATCCAGACGAATCGTATCGATGACTTCATTGACGAATGCAAACATCAGAAGCAAGCGTGCTTCTTTCTCCGCTATTCCGCGTGCACGCATATAGAACAAAGCATTCTCGTCCAACTGCCCCACAGTTGCCCCGTGAGAGCATTTCACATCGTCCGCATAGATTTCAAGCTGCGGCTGCGTGTACATACGCGCATCGCGTGTGGCACAGAGGTTGCGGTTGGTCTGTTGAGAATTTGTATGCTGGGCATCAGGACGTACCAATACCAGTCCGGCAAAAGCACCGGTCGACTGGTCATCAAGCACGTACTTGAATAATTCATTACTGGTACAATTCGGTACTGCATGATCAATGGAGGTGTTATTGTCCACATGCTGGTTTTTATCAGCGATTGCCATACCGCAAAGATTAATCTCAGCCCCTTCGCCGGCTAGCAGAACTTCCGTTGTATTACGGGTAGTTCCGTTGTGCAGCGTCATGCCATTCAGCAAAACATTGCTGTTTGCTTCCTGCTTCACGTACAGGTTACTGATACGAACCGTACTTGTATGTGTTTCTTCGAGCTCATACATATCGAATACCGCATTCTCTCCAGCAAATACTTCGATCACCTGCGTTGCAAGGAAGTTCACATTATCCATCGCATGATCACAGATCAACAGGCGTGCCTGCGCTCCATCTTCCAGGATGATCAGCACGCGACGGTTCACCATGAAGTTAACATCTGCACGAAGGATATTCACCAGCTGGATGGGCTTCTCTACGATTACGTTCTTCGGAACATAGAAGATGGCTCCATCCTGTGCAAAAGTCGTATTGAAAGCTGTTACGCCATCCTTGGAGGTATCAGCCAGCTTGCCGTAGTACTTCTTCACCAGTTCGGGATGTTCCGCAGCGACTTCTTTGAGGCTGCCGAAGATGACTCCTTCCGGCAAATGAGTTTTAGGAAGCGCTTTATTATAAAATGCGTCGTTTACCACAAAATACAAGGCTGTGCTCATATTCGGGACATCACACTTAAACACCTCGTACGGATTGACCGGAATCTGAAGGCGGTTAAGGTTCAGACCGTAATCGGGCTCGAAATACTTGCTTATATCCGTGTATTTATACTTCTCCATCTTACGGGTCGGGAATCCGAGACGCTCAAAATCGGCAAAAGCAGCCGCACGGGGTGCATTCAGCACTTCCGCACTATGCTTGCAGATCATGGCTTCCGTCTGAGAGAAGAGATCTATGTATTGTTGTTCTACATTCATCGTTATTCTCCTACTTCTTTCTTAATCCAATCGTATCCCTTTTCTTCCAGTTCCAAGGCTAGTTCCGGTCCGGCGGTTTTCACAATACGACCTTTATAGAGTACGTGCACTATATCCGGTTTGATATAATCGAGCAGACGCTGATAGTGAGTGATGACGATCGTACTTGTTTCGGGAGTCTTGAGCTTATTCACGCCTTCCGCTACAATACGAAGGGCATCAATATCCAGACCGGAATCTGTCTCGTCAAGAATGCTCAGACGCGGTTCCAGCATTGCCATCTGGAAGATCTCGTTACGCTTCTTCTCACCACCGGAGAAACCTTCATTCACCGAACGATTGGCAAGTTTATTGTCCAGTTCGACTACGGCACGCTTCTCACGCATCAGTTTCAGAAATTCGCTGGCAGTCAACGCAGGCAGACCTTTATACTTGCGCTGTTCATTGACAGCCGCCCGCATGAAGTTCACCATGCTTACTCCGGGGATTTCTACCGGATACTGGAAACTAAGGAAAATACCTTCATGACTACGGTCTTCCGGACTCAACTCCAGCAGATTCTTGCCATAGAAAGTGACCGAACCTTTTGTCACCTCAAAAGCAGGATTTCCCACCAGAACAGAAGATAGCGTACTCTTTCCGGAACCGTTCGGCCCCATTATCGCATGTACTTCGCCCGGTTTCACCGTCAGGTTAATACCTTTCAATATCTCTTTGCCATTAATGCTGGCATGCAGGTCTTTTATCTCTAACATAAGCTTATTTATTTTTTATCCCACGCTTCCTTCCAACGAAATAGTAAGCAACTTCTGTGCTTCCACTGCAAACTCCATCGGAAGTTTATTTAATACTTCTTTCGCATATCCGTTAACAATCAGCCCGATAGCATCCTCCGTCGGGATCCCCCGCTGATTACAATAGAATATCTGATCTTCGCTGATCTTGCTGGTAGTCGCCTCATGCTCCACCACAGCCGTCTCATTATGGATATCCATATACGGGAAAGTATGCGCACCACATTTGTCGCCCAGCAGCAAAGAGTCACACTGGCTGTAATTTCGTGCATTATCGGCTTTTTCAGCTACACGTACCAGTCCGCGATAAGAGTTCTCGCTATGTCCGGCAGAGATACCTTTGCTGACAATCGTGCTGCGGGTATTCTTTCCCAGATGAATCATTTTTGTTCCGGTATCTGCCTGCTGATAATTATTTGTCACAGCTACAGAATAAAACTCAGCCGTCGAATTATCGCCTGTCAATATGCAGGAAGGGTACTTCCACGTGATAGCCGAACCGGTTTCCACCTGTGTCCAGGACAGTTTGCTGTCCACCCCTTTGCAGTTGCCGCGTTTCGTCACAAAGTTATAGACTCCACCTTTACCTTCGGCATCACCCGGATACCAGTTCTGAACCGTACTGTATTTCACTTCTGCACGATCATGTACCACAATCTCCACGATAGCCGCATGCAACTGATTTTCATCACGCATCGGTGCGGTACATCCCTCCAGATAAGATACATACGAATCATCGTCCGCCACAATCAGCGTACGTTCAAACTGTCCCGTGTTACGGGCATTGATACGGAAATAAGTAGAAAGCTCCATCGGACAGCGTACTCCCTTCGGTATATAAACGAAAGAACCGTCAGAGAACACGGCCGAGTTCAAAGCAGCAAAGAAGTTATCCCGATAGCCTACTACCGAGCCCATATACTTCTTCACAAGGTCCGGATGTTCCCGTACCGCTTCACTAAAGGAGCAGAATATAATGCCTTTCTCCATCAACGTCTCTTTGAAAGTAGTCTTTACGGATACCGAGTCCATCACTGCATCCACAGCCATTCCGCTCAATGCCATCTGTTCTTCCAAGGGAATACCCAGTTTATTGAATGTCTTTATCAGTTCCGGATCTACTTCATCCATACTCTTCGGTCCTTCTTTCTTCTTCGTCGGATCGGCATAGTACGAAATTGCCTGATAATCGATCTCCGGAATACGGAGATGTGCCCAAGTCGGCATTTCCAGCGTCAGCCAATGGCGATACGCTTTCAGTCGGAACTCCAGCAGCCATTCGGGTTCATCTTTTTTCGATGAAATCAGACGGACTACATCTTCGTTGAGTCCACGCTCAATAACATCGGTGTGTACCTCCGTGGTGAAACCATATTTGTACTTCTCCTGCGTCAGTTCCTTTACATATTTATTGGGTTCTTCTTGTTGCATCTTTATTATCTAATATATATTGTTGCGTTATATTCTTAGCAGCAGGGAAAAAGATTCCCGCAAACGTTTCCATAGGATAATATAACAATGATTCGCTCTTTTTTGTTGCACTAATTAACTTATTATCGCTATCGATAAACTCTATCACACAGATCACAAGGCTCGTTAACAACAGAAATTTGAGTGCTCCCAATCCACTTCCCAGCCAACGGTTCAGCCACCCCAGTGAGATGGCTTCCATCGCTTTCGTCAGCAAGGACGCCACTAACGTGAATATCAGCGGAACAGCGATCCAGATGACAATAAAAGCCAATACCTGTGCAACCGTCATCGAGTCCGTCACAGCCGGACAAAGCTTCTCCGCCAACGTTGCATACAAAGCCTTTGCTGCCAGCAAACCGACGACCAATCCCAGAATAGAAGCCAGCTGACGGATAAAGCCTTTCATAAAGCCCGCCACCACACCGGCACCTATTATAATAAGGATGATTATATCAATCGTTGTCATTATCTCTTTTTAAAAGAAAAAGGAGGCACGGAGTTGTAAATCCACTCTGTGCCTCCGTATATTCTCGATTCAGTACAATTTATAACGTCTGTTTCACTTCTATTTCTTCGAATGTCTCGATCATATCGCCTACCTTCATGTCGTTGCAGTTCACCAGACTGATACCGCACTCGAAGTTTGTACCTACTTCCTTCACGTCGTCCTTGAAGCGTTTCAGTGCATTGATGTTTCCGGTGAAGATAACGATACCATCGCGGATCAGACGAGCCTTGTCGCTTCGTTTCACCTTTCCGGTCTTCACTACCGCACCGGCCACAAGTCCCACTTTCGTGATATTGAACACTTCGCGGATTTCGATCGTAGCCGTAATCTGTTCTTTCAGTTCCGGAGCTAACATACCTTCCATAGCGGCCTTCACCTCTTCGATTGCATCGTAGATGACGGAGTACTTACGGATATCGACACCTTCCTGTTCCGCCATCTTAGCGGCAGCACCCGAAGGACGTACCTGGAATCCGACGATAATCGCATCCGAAGCAGCAGCCAGTGATACATCCGATTCGGAGATAGCACCCACGCCTTTATGGATCACATTTACCTGGATCTGTTCAGTAGACAACTTGATCAACGAGTCGCTCAATGCTTCTACAGAACCGTCCACGTCACCTTTGACGATGATGTTCAATTCCTGGAAGTTACCCAAAGCAATACGACGGCCAAGTTCGTCCAAAGTCAGGATCTTCTGTGTACGCAAGCCTTGTTCACGAGCCAGCTGTTCACGTTTGTTCGTGATTTCACGGGCTTCCTGATCACTTTCAACTACATGGAACGTATCACCTGCAGCAGGAGCACCGTTCAGTCCCAGAATCAATGCCGGTTCGGCCGGTCCCGCTTCTTTCACGCGCTGATTACGTTCGTTGAACATGGCTTTCACACGTCCGTAGCTGGTTCCTGCCAATACGATATCTCCTACTTTCAAAGTACCATTCGATACCAGCACCGTAGCTACATAACCACGTCCCTTATCCAATGAAGATTCAATGATGGATCCTGTTGCATTGCGGTTCGGATTTGCCTTCAAATCAAGCATTTCAGCTTCCAGCAATACTTTTTCCATCAAATCTTCCACACCCATACCTTTCTTGGCAGAGATATCTTGTGACTGGTATTTACCACCCCATTCTTCCACGAGATAGTTCATTGCAGCCAGTTCTTCTTTAATCTTGTCCGGATTAGCAGTCGGCTTATCTACCTTATTGATTGCAAATACAATAGGTACACCTGCTGCCATCGCATGATTGATCGCTTCCTTCGTCTGTGGCATCACGTTATCATCGGCTGCCACAATAATGATCGCAATATCCGTTACTTTCGCACCACGGGCACGCATAGCAGTAAACGCCTCATGACCCGGAGTATCCAGGAACGTAATACGGCGTCCGTCTTCCAACTGTACGTTGTAAGCACCGATGTGCTGTGTAATACCTCCGGCTTCACCGGCAATTACATTCGCCTTACGGATGTAGTCAAGCAAGGATGTCTTACCGTGGTCAACGTGTCCCATCACCGTTACGATTGGAGCACGTGGCTGCAAATCTTCCGGAGCATCTTCTTCTTCCACGATAGCCTGTGCCACTTCCGCACTTACATATTCGGTCTTGAAACCAAACTCTTCGGCTACCAGATTAATTGTTTCCGCATCCAGACGCTGGTTGATGGAAACCATCATACCGATACTCATACAAGTTGCAATAACCTGATTGACTGATACGTCCATCATCGTTGCCAACTCGTTAGCCGTTACGAACTCAGTCAGCTTCAGTACCTTGCTTTCTGCCATTTCCTGATCTTCCAGTTCCTGCATACGGTTGGAAGCCATTTCACGTTTTTCCTTGCGGTACTTAGAAGTCTTGTTCTTACCCTTGGTTGTCAGACGTGCCAAAGTTTCTTTTACCTGCTTTGCTACATCTTCTTCGCTAACCTCCTGCTTGATAACCGGCTTCTTGAAGCGATCCTTATTATTATTCTTCTTGTTGTTGTTATTATTATTGCCCTGTCCCTGGCCTTGACCCTGAGGACGGGGATGGTTGCCACCACCTTTACCGGTCTGAGTATTGGGTCTCGGAGCAGCAAAGTTGGAAGTTGCCACATTGTTGACATCCACCTTCTCTTTGTTGATACGATTCCGTTTCTTTCTGGCAGCATCGGCATTATTATCTTTTACGCCCGGTTTTGCCTGTTTACTGTCCTCTTTACGGATTTCCTTGATGATAGCTTCCTTCATCAGTTTCTTCTGATCCTGACGAACTTTTTCTTTTTCTTCGCGTTCACGGCGTTTTTCTTCCTTCGATTTCTTCTTAGGACGGGTAGACTGATTCAATGCAGCCAGGTCAATCTGACCGATGACATTGATCTTCGCTCCCAGTTCCGGTTGACGGATTTTAAACACCTCATTTTCTTTCGACGCATTTTCTTCAGTCGGAGTTGTCACTGTTGCAGTTACTTCTGCCGTTCTTTCTACTTTACGTTCTTCTGCCTTCACAGGTGCAGTTTCTACCACCTTCGGCTCTTCTTTCTTTACTTCTTCCACTACTACTTTCTCAACTTCTACCGGTTTTGTCTCCACTGCAGGTTTCGGCGCTACTACTGGCTGTTCTACTGGTGCAGGTTTCGGTGCAATTACTTCCACCTTTTCCACTTTCGGCTCTTCCTTTTTCACTTCGGATTCAACCACTGGTTTCTCAACGACTGTTTTTTCAGCAACGGGTTGCTCTACCACAGGTTGTTCTACTACAGGTTCTACTTTCTTTTCCGGCGCTTTTTCTACTTTATCTGTTCTCCGACCGCTGAATTTATCCAAATCTATTTTTCCGACAGGTTTAAACTTAGGACGTGCATCCTCCGGTACGACTGTCTTAATCACATCTTCCGACTTCGGTTTCTCCTGCTGCTTCTCGAAGCCCTCGATAGATACCGATGCCTTATTACGTTCCTTATTCTGACGTTCCTGGATGAAACGCTCCGATTCAAGTCTAAGGTTCTTGTCTGTACTAAACTCTTTAACGAGCACAGCGTACTGCTCCTCACTAATTTTGGTATTAGGATTAGCCTCAACGGTATACCCTTTCTTTTGCAGGAACTCAACTACCGTCGCGATTCCTACATTCAAATCTCTTGTAACTTTGTTTAACCTTATCGTCATATTTAAAATTTAATGAATAAATGGAGCGAAGAAAATTCAATCGTAATGCATATTACTCTTGTGTTGGTTCAGCTTCAGGTTCCGCCTCTGTCTCAGGCTCCATCTCTGCTGCCGGTTCTTCTTCAAACTCCGATTTCAAAATACGTATTACCTCGTCCACTGTCTCTTCTTCCAGGTCCGTCTTTTCAATCAACATCTCGCGAGGCGCATTCAACACAGCCTTCGCAGTATCGATACCGATAGCCTTGATTGCATCGATCACCCATCCGTCGATTTCATCTCTGAACTCGTCGAGATAGATATCCTCGTCAGCCACATTCTCATCCAATTCACGGAACACGTCGATAGTGTACTCAGTCAACATACTGGCCAGCTTGATATTCAAACCGCCTTTACCAATAGCAAGCGATACCTCTTCCGGTTTAAGGAATACCTCAGCCTTTTTCTCTTCCTCATTCAGACGGATAGAAGAAATCTTAGCCGGGCTCAAGGCACGCTGGATAAACAATGAAATGTTCGATGTGTAATTGATCACGTCGATATTTTCATTGCGTAATTCACGAACAATCCCATGAATACGACTCCCCTTTACACCTACGCAGGCGCCTACGGGATCGATTCTGTCATCATAAGATTCCACTGCGATCTTGGCACGTTCGCCAGGGATACGGGCAATCTTTTTAATGGTAATCAAACCATCATTGATTTCAGGCACTTCCATTTCGAACAGACGTTGCAGGAAAACGGGAGAAGTACGTGACAAAATAATCTTCGGATTATTGTTCTTGTTGTCTACGCGGGCAACCACTGCACGGGCTGTTTCACCTTTACGATAAAAGTCGCTCGGGATCTGTTCAGTCTTAGGCAACAGCAGTTCGTTTCCTTCATCGTCCAGAAGCAACATTTCCTTTTTCCAGATCTGGTATACTTCCGCGTTGATGATTGTACCTACTTTATCAATATATTTATTATAAATACTGTCCTTTTCAAGTTCCAGAATCTTTGAAGCCAGTGTCTGGCGGAGATTCAGGATAGCACGACGTCCGAACTTGGCAAAGATCACCTCATCAGTCACTTCTTCGCCTTCTTCGTATGAAGCATCGATTTTCTGTGCTTCCGTCAGCGAAATCTGCATATTGGGGTTTGTCAAATCTTCATCGGCCACAACTTCACGGTTACGCCATATCTCGAAGTCACCCTTGTCCGGGTTCACGATCACGTCGTAATTCTCATCGGTGCCAAACATTTTCGCGATTACGCTACGGAACGACTCTTCAAGTACGCTAACCATCGTCGTTCTATCGATATTCTTCAGTTCCTTAAATTCCGAAAATGTATCAATCAAGCTGATTGTTTCTTCTTTTTTGGCCATAACTATTTAAAGCTAATTAAGTATTTAGTATATTTTATTTGCTCATAAGTGAAGGTTTCGTCCTCTTCAATCAGCTTCGGACGCTTGGAACCTTCGAGTTTTACCTTCTTCTCTACGCCTACCGTAAACTTCTCTTCATCGGCATCTTTCAGGATACCTGCCAGTTTACGTCCGTCTCTGGTCACTACTTCCACCTCTTGTCCGATGTGGATGTAATACTGTTGCAGCACTTTAAAGGGTTGTCCGATACCGGCAGAGCCCACTTCCAGTTCATAATCTTCCTCTTCACGGTTCAGTTTCGACTCGATAAAGCGGCTAAGCTCTACGCAGTCTTCAATCCAAACTCCTTCTGCGTGGTCTATTTCGACCACGATCTTGTCATCCGGGCTCACGGTCACCTCTACCAGAAAGTAGTCTTTTCCTTCCAGCCACTCTTCAACAATCTGACAAACAGTTTTCTTTTCTATCATTTATTAACTATATAAGAACAAAAAAAGGAGCTTAATCGCCCCTCCACCTTTCATCCATTTCGGTTGCAAAGATATAAATAATCTATTCGACTACAAAACATTAAAGAAAAAAAGTATGAATTAACAGTCGTATATTCGTATCTTTACGCCGCAATTTTAAAAACCAAGAGCTATGGCACATCATCTCAACACCAACAAACAGTTTATGGTCGGCAACGGCATTCTGGCTTTTGCCGTCATTTTTGTCGTAGTTATTTTCATTTATATGAGCTTACGTCTGCAACGGGAAAACCAGGCAGAACGACATTATATTGAAACTTATACGATCAGCCTGGTAAAAGGATTTGCCGGAGATTCCATTTCGCTGTTCGTCAATGACAGCCTTATCGCCAATCAAGTCATGCAGGAAGAAGCCTTTACAATAGAGGTCGGTCGATTTGCAGAACAAAGCGCACTGATGATTGTAGACAATAAAACGGAAATTGCATCCGTTTTCGATCTCAGCGAGAAGGGAGGAACTTATCAGTTTGAAAAAGAAACGGACGGAATCAAACAGCTTGCTAAATAAGAGTCTGCTTAATATCAGGAGCTCCTTATCCCAAGCACCTTATATCTCTGTGCGATACTTCTTCAATTCTTTACGCAGAGCAAGGGCCTTGCCATCTGTGAACCGGTCCAGCAAGTCCCAGAAACGCTCACTGTGGTTCATCTCACGAGTATGACACAACTCGTGCAGAAGCACATAGTCAATCAGGTGAGAAGGCAACAGAACAAGATAATAGGACAGATTTATATTTTTTCTCGCTGAGCAACTCCCCCAGCGTCCCTGGCTGGAGTTTATCTTCACACTGGCATAAGGCAATCCACATTGTGCCGAAAGATGCTCCAAACGAGGAGGAAGAATACTTTTCGCATTCCGCCTCAAAGATTCTTCGATCACTTTACGCAACCAGTTCTGTAGATTTTCATCAGTAAAATCCGCTTGAGGAGGACATACGATCTGCATGACACCCAATCGCGAATTAGCCAGAAACTGCTCCTTTTCACCTAAGATGAGAGATAGTTTGAAATGCTCGGCATCAATCTTATAGTTTAAGTCAATCAACGGACGGGCAACCTTCTGACGGGAAAGCAGCAACTTACAACGAAGATTCTCAATGGCACGCTTCACCTCTTTCGTCGTGGTGCCGGGAGGCACCGAAACGTAGACCGCATCGCTTTTGGTACGAAACACCAAACTGCGCGCACGTGGATTGACACGCACTATCAAACTTCCCAATTCATCATCTTCTATCACTGTATCCATTTTCTCCTCCTTAACCGATGCTGCAAAAATAATAAAAAAAGAAGCCGGTGGCGAAAAAAGTGATATTCAATGCAACTTTATAGCAACTCGTAACGTCTAATCCATATATACTCATATTAAAATCAACTATAAATTATGAAAAGAAACACATTGACTGCATGGCTGCTCGGGATAATCCTGATATTCTCCGCTACCTCCTGTTTTAATGGCCCTATTGTGAAAGGCAGTAAAAACTACATCACCAAAAAAGAGAATCTGGAACACTTCAATGACATCAGTATGTCGGGAAGTGCCAACATCATCTACCAGCAAGACTCCTCCTCCCGTATTGAGATTTACGGTTCGGACAATATCGTAGAGCTCCTGGAAACAAAAGTAAACGGAGAAACATTGAATATAAAATTTAAAAAGAATGTCAATATCATCGACAAAGGCAAACTAGAAATCAAAGTTTTCTCACCAGACCTGAACAGGCTGACACTCAACGGATCGGGTGGCATTCTCTTTGCGAACGGCATTCACACCAAGGGAGATCTTAAAGTAACAATTAACGGTTCGGGCAATTTAGGAGGAAGTACATTCGACACCGGTCATCTGGCCATTGCAATTCATGGTTCGGGCGATGTCAGGCTCAAACAAATAGACAGCAAGACCTGCTCTGCAAGCATTTCCGGATCGGGCAACATCACCCTTAACGGCATGACAGGCGCAGCAAAGTACAACATATCAGGATCTGGCAACATCAAAGCCGCCGATCTGGAAGCTACAGACGTATATGCAGGTATCTCGGGTTCGGGTAACATCAGCTGCTTCGTCAACGGCAAACTAGGCGGGCACGTCAGCGGAAGCGGCAACGTCGCTTACAAAGGAAATCCTCAGGCTATTGATTTCCCCCACAAGAAGCTCCGCAAACTGGACTAAATCCGTAAACATCCCAAAAACATAAAAGGGCTACTGCATCTCGCGGTAGCCCATTTATTTAGTTAGTTTCATTATAAAAAATTTGAGAGAATTGAAAACTTCACAGTTTCGCTTTCGATGTTGTTTTAATTAAAGCACACTAACTATATTATATGTTTAAAGCAAATGAAAATGTCATTCTTTCATAACCTGCACCTTGTTGATCTTTGCAAGGCTGTCAGCCAATGCCTGATCTGCTTTCAGCTCATTTGACAGAGCTACCGACGGTGTGGTCACTTGTTTACCAATGGTATCCGTTGCCAATACTCTTCCGTCATCTCCGGAAAAAGAATGTTGCGCTACATTTCCTAATGAAAGGATAATTGCAATCACAGCAGCAGCTTTAAACAGGGGGATGAATCTTCCTGTCAGTGTCAGACGCTTTGCCTTCACTACCGGAGTTTCCACCTGCGCCAGAATACGTGCGTCAAAGTCTTCACCCAGTCCTACCTCCTGCTGAACCTGCTGATAAACAAACAAGTTTTTATAGCGGAGCAAATGAGCGGGTACTTCCTCCTTTGAGAAGAAGTCGCGCAACACAGATTCCTCCTCCACGGAAGTTTCGCATTGCCAATATCGCTCCAGGAGCTGTTCTATATCCTTATAATCCATATTCGTCAATTTCTAAATACCTTTGTTTTACCTTTTGTCTGGCTCTGAAAAGGTTCACTTTCACTTGTTCCTCTGTCAGATTCAGAAGAGTTGCAATCTTCTTATAGCTTTCACCTTCAATGTCCCTCAGTTGCATGATAAGCCTCTGTTTTTCGGGAAGTTCGTTCACCAGTCTATTGATAATGTTCATTTTCTCATCATGAACCAACTGGTCATACGGACTGTTTGCATCAGGTTCTTCCTCCATTTCGGGGGTGATTTCCACATTCTGAGCTTCTTTCTTCTGGCTCCGGTCTATAGCCAGATTCTTTGCTACTATCAGGCAATAGGCTTCAACCGATTCAAATTGCGACCACTCATCACGCTTGTTCCACACTCTTATCATGGTGTCCTGAACGACATCCTCGGCTTCTGCCCTATCCAGGGTTATTCTGAGCGCCAGTCGAAAGAGTTTATCCTTCAACGGCAAAATATCGTTTCGGAAGCTGATCTCTTGCATCTCTATAATAATGACGGGCTGGGATACGAAAAGTTACAGACGCCCATTACTTTTTTTTAAATTATTTTTTTATCCGCGTTCCTTCGCTGCCTTTAATCGCTGATGCTAAGGTAATTACAACTTCTGTAACTCCTGCATTAATTGCTTCAAAAGAATTCTCCAACTTAGGAATCATACCACCTTGAATAACGCCGTCAGCAACGTATTGTTCGAATTCGGAACGGGTAATCTCAGGGATCACGCTATCGTCATCATTCTCGTCACGCAGCACTCCTTTCTTTTCGAAGCAGTACATCAGCGTCACGTCAAACAGCGCCGACAAAGCCTTTGCCGTCTCTCCGGCAATGGTATCCGCATTTGTATTCAGCATATTACCTTGACCATCGTGTGTCAATGGTGCCATCACGGGCACCACTCCTTTATGAATCAGATCAGCCAGCAAAGAAGCATCTACCTTCTCCACGTCGCCCACGAAACCATAATCAACCTCTTTCACCGGACGCTTTACCGATCGGATCACATTCATATCCGCCCCGGTCAGTCCAAGAGCGTTCACTCCACGGGCCTGCAAACCGGCAACAATATTCTTGTTTACCAGACCACCATACACCATCGTTACCACTTTCAACGTTTCCGCATCGGTAATACGACGACCATTTACCATTTTGCTTTCAATACCTAGTTGTGCGGCAATCTTTGTTGCCGAGCGACCGCCGCCGTGAACCAGCACTTTATGTCCGCTGATGGCGGCAAAGTCATTCAACAACTGAAGAAGGGTGGCTTCCTCTTCTACGATTTTTCCACCCACCTTAATTACAGTTAGTTTTTCCCTCATTTTTTATTCAATTCTAATAAGTTTGCCGAATGGAGAACTCGGCTCCGGCACCTTGCCGGTTATTCTAAGTAAGTATATCCGTAAAGTCCCGAACGATAATTGGACAGAAACTCTTTACCCTCTTCCAATGATATCTTTCCTTCTTTTACAGACTTGGTCACCCATGTTTCAAGGGTACGTACCAGTTTTTTAGGATTATATTGTACGTAATCCAACACTTCCGCTACTGTTTCACCATCAATAATCTGTTCGATATTATATCCCTTTTCATTCACAGAAACGTGAACAGCATTCGTATCTCCAAACAGATTATGCATATCTCCCAAAATCTCCTGATAAGCTCCGACCAGGAAAACAGCCAGATAGTAAGGTTCTGTTTTCTTCAGACTATGCACAGGCAGATAATGAGCCACATTCCGGGTAGAAATGAAGTTTGCAATCTTTCCGTCCGAATCACAGGTGATATCCTGCAGGGTAGCCGAACGTTCCGGCTTCTCATCCAACCGCTGAATAGGCATAATCGGAAATATCTGATCAATCGCCCAAGAGTCGGGCAAGGACTGGAACAATGAGAAATTACAAAAATATTTATCCGCCAGCAACTTGGACAATCCCCGGAATTCATCCGGCGCGTGTTTCAAGCCTCCGGCGATCTGATTAATTTCCCGTGTAATGGACCAATACAAACGTTCGATCTGAGCACGGGTCTTCAAATCCACAATACCATGACTGAACAGGTCGAGCGCTTCTTCCCGAATCTGTTGTGCATCATGCCATGCTTCCAGCATCTTATTCTGGTTCAACGAATCCCAGATACTGTACAGTTCCTGCACAAGCTCATGTGCATCCGGAGCGATTTCCTCTTCATCATCCCATTCCGGAAGAGTAGCTGTTTCGAGCACCTCGAAGATCAAGACAGAGTGATGAGCCGTCAATGCCCGGCCGCTCTCGGTAATGATATTCGGATGCGGAATGCCGTTTTTATCGCTGACATCTACCAATGTAGAAATGGAGTCATTCACATATTCCTGAATGGAATAGTTTACACTACCTTCACTATTGGAAGAACGGGTTCCATCATAATCAACGCCCAGTCCGCCGCCGATGTCCACAAACTCCACATTGAATCCCATAGAGTGAAGCTGCACGTAAAATTGAGAAGCTTCGCGCAAAGCCGTCTTAATGCGACGAATCTTCGTCACCTGGCTGCCAATATGGAAATGAATCAGTTTCAGGCAATCTTTCAATCCCTTGCTTTCCATAAAGTCAAGCGCTTCGAGCAGTTCGCTGGAAGTCAGACCGAACTTGCTGGCATCGCCACCCGATTCTTCCCATTTTCCACTGCCGGAAGAAGCCAGTTTTATACGAATACCGATATTGGGCTGTACATTCAACTGTTTCGCCATTTTGGCTATCAGTTTCAATTCATTCATCTTCTCTACTACGAGGAAGATACGTTTGCCCATCTTTTGGGCAAGGAGCGCCAGTTCTATATAACTTTCGTCTTTATAGCCGTTGCAAACAATCAATGAGTCAGAATCCGTATTGACGGCAATCACCGCATGAAGTTCCGGTTTGGAACCGGCTTCCAGTCCGAGATTGAATTTCTTTCCGTGGCTGATAATCTCTTCTACCACAGGACGCATCTGGTTGACCTTAATGGGATAGATGATAAAATTCTCGGCTTTATAACCGTACTCTTCGGCAGCCTGTTTAAAACAGGAAGACATCTTTTCAATACGGTTGTCCAGAATATCCGGGAAACGCAACAGCATGGGAGATGCCACATCCCGCAATTGCAACTCGTCAACCAGTTCCTTCAGGTCGACGGTCACTCCATCTCTCCGCGGTGTAACAACAACATGACCTGCGTCATTAATACTAAAGTACGAAGTACCCCAACCCGTAATGTTGTAGAGTTCTTCAGAATCTTCAATACGCCACTTTCTCATTTTCTGTTATTCAGTGTTTTTAGTAAATAATTGGATGGCAAAAATACAGATTTATCTACAGGTTGCCAATTAATTGGATATTATTTCTTCCAATTGGTTTATATAACCGGTCTTAATTTATAATTCCAGCAGTTCCTGCAGACGTTGCACAGATGATTCAATCTGCCAGCGGTCTTCCAGTTCGTCCGCATTAAAGATATATTGCGCCTGCGTATAAAAAGGTGCGCGCTTTTCGAGTGCCTGAATGATGAAATCCATTAATTCCTCATCTTCCTTTCCCTGAAGAATGGGACGTTGCTGCTTGGCAATACGCAAGCGTCTGAACAGCACATCGGGATGCACATTCAGGAAAACGGTTTTTCCCGTCCGGTTCATAAACTCCATATTGTCATAAAAGCAGGGTGCCCCCCCGCCTGTAGAGATAACGACGTTCTCAAACTCAGCTACCTCATGAAGCATATTTCTTTCCAACTCACGAAATCCGGCTTCACCCCGTTCCGTGAATAGTTCTCCGACAGTTTTATGAAAACGTTCTTCGATATACCAGTCCAGATCAATGAACGGGATATTCAGTTTGCGGGCAAAAGCCTTGCCCAAAGTAGTTTTTCCGGCACCCATATAGCCGGTAAGGAAGATACGAACCATAAATGATTAATTTTGCTCACAAAATTAATCATTTAATGAATAATGAAGAATGATTCTCTATTATTTAAAAACTTTTATCCGTTCTTCCAGTGGCTGGAACTCTTTTTCTCCCGGCTGATTGACAGGCACTCCGAACGGCATTTCCGCAATCAGATGCCAATGTGCAGGCAAATTCCATGCCCGACGCACCTCATCATCAATCAATGGATTATAATGTTGCAGGGAAGCACCGAAGCCCACATCTTCAAGCATCACCCAAACAGCCAGCTGATGCATCGCCGAGGTTTGTAATGACCATCCGGGGAAATTCTCCTGATAAGACGGGAAAGCTTCCTGAAGCCCCTTCACCACCTTCTGATCTTCAAAGAACAGCACCGTACCATATCCACAGGCAAAGGAATTGTCAATCTTTTCTTCGGTTTTCGCAAACGCTTCTCCCGGCACAATCTTCCTCAACGCATCTCTTACAATGTTCCATAACTTTTTATGAGACTTGCCAAGAAGAAGCACCACACGGGTAGATTGAGAATTGAATGCCGACGGCACGTGTCTCACTGCCAGATTGATAATGCATTCTATCTCCTGATCCGGAATAGGTGACTGGTCGGTAATCGAATAATAAGTCCGACGATTCTTCAAAGCTTCACTAAAAGTTCTTTCCATAATAGCTCCTTTCTTAATTTTATTTTCTTAAACTCCTTATAAATTAGAACAAGCTTCTCTGCCAACTTGTTCGATTCCGGAATATATTTGTACCTTCGCACCGTCAATGCTGTTGACATAATCATTCATTATCAGAAAATGGCTAAAGAAAAGTTCTACGTAGTATGGGAAGGAGTGACGCCGGGAGTATATGCTTCCTGGACGGATTGCCAGCTCCAGATCAAGGGGTATGAAGGTGCAAAGTACAAATCGTTCGACACCCGTGAAGAGGCGGAACGTGCACTGGCCTCGTCACCTTACGCCTACATCGGCAAAAATGCGAAGAAAAAAACGGAAGCTGCCCGAACCGGTTCCGATACACTGCCTGCTTCCGTCATTGACAATAGTCTGGCAGTCGATGCTGCGTGCAGTGGCAATCCCGGCCCGATGGAGTATCGGGGGGTACACGTGGCAAGCCGCCAGGAAATTTTTCATTTCGGCCCGATGAAAGGTACAAACAATATTGGAGAGTTTCTGGCCATCGTGCACGGACTGGCATTGCTGAAACAGAAAGGATTTGATATGCCCATTTATAGCGACAGCGTGAATGCCATCAGCTGGGTGCGACAGAAAAAATGCAAAACCAAACTTCCGCGAAATGAGGAAACTGAAGAACTGTTTAAAGTAATAGAACGGGCAGAGAAGTGGCTCAGAGAGAACACTTACACTACCCGTATTCTTAAATGGGAAACCAAGGCGTGGGGAGAGATTCCGGCAGATTTCGGCAGAAAATAATAGCCGGAAAGTCTATTCTGCGACTTGATCAGCAGCCTGTTCCTTCTTATGTTTAAACACAAAGCGGAGCATCAGAAAATTAGTGGGAACAGCCACAGCGAGCACACACAAGGGAGCTATCTCCTGATCTACATTCAGATACAGGAACAAATTGAACAATCCCATATGTATCAGATAGTTCACCAAATGGCTGCCTCCAAATCCCAAAGCCCTTTTCAAAGAAGGGTTGCTACGGAACGTGAAATAAGAAGTCAGAAAGAAATTACAGATAAAACTCGTCACATAGCCTATCGTGTAGGCAATATTCAAGTTGGTCATTTCGTATTCCTGCAACAGATAATAAACCCCATAATGTATTCCGGCGGCCAACGTTCCCACCGTGCAATAACGAATAAACTGGTAGCGTTTACTCTTCGATTGAAATACTGATTTTACAATTTCCATTAGTAAGTAGTTTTAGTTTTATAGTTCAGATGTTTCATTTTCATTCAGTCAGATGGACGCACGAAGTCCTGAGTCAGTTGTTCCCACACTATTTTCAGCCATATCAAGGTGCAAGGCAAAGCCTTTAAAGCATAAGGCTTCACATAATCCATCCTTATGAATCTTGGGAAAAGATCGGTAGTAGACAAAGAAGTCAGTAGAATACAGAATATAAGTAGAAACAAGTTTAACCCCGGTGTAGTGGCCTGTGTAGGTGTCTTTACATACCAGATTCCAACAGCAATCATAGCAGTCAGATAGCCATAGGTTTCAGTGCCGGTGCTAAATAGCACCATAAACAAAAGTGCAGAGGATAGAAACAAGAATCTGAAAGATTCATTTCCGTATTGCCGGATGCGTAAATAAGGAAGGGCAAACAAAATCATTCCGGGAACGATTATCCATAAATCACTGAAGGAGGCTCCCGTTATCCGATGTAACATACCCAGCAAAGATATGTTTTGATTGACGCTAAACTGATTCAGCCCATTCTTATAGACAAGCACATCGAACCATTCTTTATACGAATGAACGACATATTCCGGAGAAGCATAGAGCATGGGAAGCAGAAAAACGATCACTGCCCAAAAGACTAATCCGCCGGTGAGTTTCATTTTGTGTTTCGAGAATAAAAAGAAAGCCAGTCCGACTATCCCATAAAGTTTGGTCATAGTCCCTAACACAATCATCAAAGCAGCCCAAAAATCCTTTTCTTTCTCGATCAGCACATACGAGAATATAATCATAGCGGTAATACCTATGCTATATTGCTGAGACAAAACAGCTGTAAAAACGTCATTTACAGAAACTAATATAACAACAGCAAATTGCCACTTTTTCAAATCTAACTTGCTGATAGCATAATAAAGGAAACCACAATTCACCAGGCACCAAAGGATCATCCCCAACGGTCTGGGAAGAACCGCAAAAGGAGAAATCAACGCAGTGAAAGAAATACCATACAGAAAGAAATCCTTCTGTTCCTGAAGATATTCTACATATAAAGGAGAAGAAGATATCGCATGCCAAAAAGACTGGCTAAATATAACATAATTGCTATATGTCCCCTTCATCATCAATGATAAACTGCAAGCTAATCCTACTCCCATCCACAAGATGAATAGAAAGACGGGATTCTGCACATATCCTTTCAACCTCTCCAACATATCATCAATAAGTTTTTTAGTTCATTTACAAATACCCCCTTTTTCATATCAGGCAACATCACCTCACTTCTTAAGTCTACAGGAACTTCTTTGACGAAGGTGGTATCATCAAGAGAAGCCTTATATATAAACTCCGTATCAAATAAGAACTGTTTAATACGAGTGGACGCAAGAAAAGCTTTTCCCTTACAGTTAAACCCCTTTAATCCCCCCTGCGTATCTGTGTGGGTCAGCCCTAACAGCATAAAGTTCAAGAAACGTGAAGCATGACTCGCCAACTTTCTACGGGTAGAAAGTTGTGAATAATACGTATGATTACGATTTGCTACAACTACATCATACCCTGCCTCAAGATATTTAATCACCTGACAAACAGACTCAATCTTATATGGAAAATCATAATCTGTATAGAGAGCCAGCTCTGAATCAGAATGTGCTATACCATCACGAACAGCAGCTCCTTTCCCTTGATTTATCTTATTGTCTACAATGATAGTGTTGGGTAAGTTATTTGTCAAACGAAGTACAGCTTCTTCCGTAAATCCGTGTTTGGAACCATCATTTACTACGATAAAGCGAATATTGTACCCGTTCAGCATCCCTTCCAACTCTTTATGTTTTTCAATCAGTTGCTGCTCCCATCCTTCATGAGGATTATAACAGGGCAATATGACATCAATCCGTTTATCATCTTTTTTATGTAGAAAAGGAGTTGGGGTTCTTGATGTATAGTCCTGAGTTAATTGTTCCCAGATGATTTTAAACCAAATAATAGCACATGGGAGAGCTTTAAGTGCAAATGAAGTAATGTATTCAGTCCTGAAATGTTTTGAAAAAAGAATACTGCTTGAAGACGCTGCCGTCAACGCAAAACAGAATAGCAATAAGCATGTATTCAGCACAAACGATTTTTTATACGTTGGCGTACTTACATACCATATACCCACACCAATTAGAGCTCCCACATATCCACATTCTTCCGTTCCCGTACTAAACAAGACCATAAATAACAGAACTGATGCCAAAAACGAAAGCCGAAAATTTCTATTCTCGTATTGTCCAATACGAAAATAAGGTAATAAGAATAAAACAATTCCAGGAATTATCAGCCACATATCACTATATTCAACAGCATGAGTAATCTTTCGAACCATTCCTAATAAAGAGATATTCTGATAAAAGCTCAACTCATTAACATCATCCTTAACTACAAGAATACTAATCCATTCTTTATAAGAATCAAATACATATTGTGGAGAAGTATAAAACATTGGAACTACAAATAGAACGAATGCCCAAAATAGAATTCCCCACAGAAAATATAATTTTCTTTTAGAGAAAAGGAAAAAAGCCAACCCCACAACCCCATAAATTTTGGTTAATGTGCCTAAAACAATCATCAATGCAGCCCAAAAATCTTTTTTTCTCTCGACAAGAATAAAAGTAAAAAGAATGAAAGCGGCTACTGCTGCATTATACTGCTGAGTCACAACAGATAAATATAAGCCATTATATGACAACCAAATGATAATGGCAGTTTTCCATTTTTCAAATTCTAACTTCTTTATAGCAAAGTACAATAAAAGAGCATTACACAAACTCCACAAAGCAGAACCCACCATTGTTGGCATGATTGAAAAAGGAGCAATCAATAAAGTAAAAGGAATGCCATATAGAAATAAATCAAAATATTCTTTAGGATATTCTACATATAAAGGCGTTTGCTCCAAAGCATGAAAAAATGAACGGGAAAATATCAAGTAGTTATTTGCAAGTCCTTCTGTCCAGCTTACCCAAAATCCCCTGATAGCCACCCCAAACCACAAAATTGCTAATACAATAGGATTTTGCACTAACCTTAGTATAAATCTTATTATATTTTTCATTTTATTATATCCTTGTTTAGTTTTATATAATCTATAAAACGACCAAAACTAACATTCTTTTTCCTAAAATATCGAATGAAAGCATCCAGCCTTTTTTCCATTCCTTCTCCTGCATGATTCCTTATAATAAATGGCAGTTTCCATTCCGGATGTTCATTTAACGGATAAAATTCCCACGGATGAAAGTATGTCACAAAATATCCATCATGCCGATGAGTGCATTTACACAACCAACGATAAAGTGAAGCGGGCAAATTATGACATGAAAGCCAAAATAAAGGGAAACGCAGCAAAGGAGTAACTGATGCCGGCATTTGCATCACACGGTCTTTTATAAAAGGAGTACGGGGAGTAGAAAGCCGCATATATCTTCCTGGGATAAATGTCGGATTCAAGGAAGAATTATATATATACCCCGCCTCATATACAGCTTTTTCCGACACAGGCATCATGCGTGCCTGCCGATAGCCATAAACTTTGGTTCCGGTGATTTCCTCCAACTGATCTTTCGACCTTTTCAGATCTTCCACTTTAAAGGTCCAATGATAGAAACCATGAGAAGCAATCTCGTGACCTCCCTCCTGAATGCGCTTTATTATATCAGGAGCATGAAGAGCAAAATTTGCCGTACAGAAAAAGGTCGCTTTTACCTGATTCCGTTCCAAGCAATCCAAAATTCGGGTAGTCCCCTCTACAGAAACTTTAATTTGCTCTTCCATTGATATGTCCACCTGATGTTCTTTGGGCACATCAAATTCCTCAATGTCAAAACTTAATAAAATCATTCCAATATTAGTCTAGTTTACGTTTGTTGCTGTGAGTTGCTGCAAATATGCAACCACAGCCTATAATGCTTGCATATCGTTTAGTCTTTTATAATAACCATCTAATTCCAATAATTCTTCATGACGTCCACGCTCTACGATTTCCCCTTCATAGAGCACACAAATCTCATCCGCATTTTTGATAGTAGAAAGACGGTGAGCAATTGCAATTGTGGTACGCGTCTTCATCAATCTTTCCAATGCTTCCTGTACCAAACGTTCCGATTCAGTATCCAGTGCAGAAGTAGCCTCATCCAAAATCAGGATGGGAGGATTCTTCAGAATAGCACGGGCGATGCTGACACGCTGTCTCTGTCCACCGGAAAGTTTGCCGCCACGGTCACCGATATTTGTATTATATCCTTCCGGCTTTTCCATAATAAAATCATGGGCATTGGCAATCTTAGCAGCCTCTATGACTTGTTCCATAGTTGCATTTTCTACGCCAAAAGCAATATTATTGAAAAATGTATCATTAAAAAGAATGGCTTCTTGATTTACATTGCCAATCAAACTGCGCAAATCGGCAATACGTACATCTTTAATACTTGTACCATCGATGGTAATATCTCCTCCTTGCACATCATGATAACGTGGCAATAAATCTACGAGCGTCGATTTTCCTGAGCCTGACTGTCCTACCAAAGCAACTGTCTTTCCCTTTGGCACTGTTAAGTTCACATGTTTCAGCACTTCTCTTTTACCATCATAGCTAAAGCTTATATCTTTAAACTCAATCCGATCATTCATTCCAGTCAATGGTTTCGGATTAGGAATTTCTTTAATATTATTCTCAGCCTTCAATATTTTGTCCACGCGTTCCATAGAAGCAAGCCCCTTGGGGATATTGTAACCAGCCTTGGCAAAGTCTTTCAACGGATTTATCACGCTATACAAAATAACCATATAAAATATAAACGTCGGTGCAGTCAATGACGAATTATGCCCTAAAATCAAAGCACCACCAAACCATAATACAGATACAATCAGAATTGTTCCCAAGAACTCACTCATCGGATGAGCCAAAGCTTGCCGCATAGCAACTTTGTTGACTGCATCACGAAGCTCATTACTGCACCTCGTAAAACGATTTATCATTCTGTCCTCTGCAATAAACGCTTTGATAATACGCAAACCACCCAATGTTTCTTCCAACTGAGACATTGTATCACTCCACTTACCTTGTGCCTCCAGTGATTGACGCTTTAGTTTTCTTCCGACCTTACCCATCAGCCAGCCCATAGCCGGTAATACCAAAACGGTGAAAAGAGTTAACTTCCAGCTGGTAGCAATCAATGTTATAAAATACAATATAATCATGATAGGGCTCTTTATCAGCATGTCCAATGAGCTGGTAATAGAGTTTTCCACCTCTCCCACATCACCACTCATACGAGCTATAATATCTCCTTTTCTCTCCTCTGAGAAAAAGCCCATCGGCAAACGCATTACCTTCGCATATACCATGATACGGATATCCCTGACAACTCCTGTACGTAATGGAATCATCACAGCTGAAGATGCAAAATAACAGGACGTTTTAAATAAAGTCATCAAAGCCAAAAACAGTCCCAAAAAAATCAAAGCAGTAGTAGGACCATTATCCTGAATCATTTGGGAAACATAATAATAGAAATTATTTATCGCAACATCTTTAAAACCGGCAGTTCCCCATTCCATATACTCATATACCTTATTATTCTCTCCTGTTTTAAACAAAATGTCCAGAATCGGAATTAACAAAGTAAATGAAAACACATTGAATACAGCTGACAAGATATTCAGCAAAATAGCCCATCCGATATACTTCTTATATGGCGACACAAAACGTCGCATCAGTTGCAAAAATTCCTTCATTATTTGAAATAAAATAAGTTAAGGCTGCAAAGATACAATAAAACTGTCTAACAGTTGAAGGTTTCTTTTAATAATTAATACGAATTATATAATAGCCACCTTCTTGACCATTTATTCGTCTATTTCACTCCAACACTACTCATTATCAAAAGATATGGGCACCACATGATAATAAACCCCATGAGATCTCCGGTACGATTTCACTCCCAACTTTTGCAGAATACGCCCCAAATAAGATACTTGCCGAGGTGAAAACTTCATCTTACTAGCCTTCTGTATTCGTTGTAGCAAATCCGCAGCAAGCAACCATTCTCCTGCCTCTTCGTCGCCTGCCGCCCGATAATATACCTGAAACAATTGCTCGATCGCAGGAGATTGCTCAAACTCCTGATTAGACTCCGTCATAATAGCTTCCTCTTCTTCATCAAACCAATACCGTTCATTTTTATAAAGCGCCGTCATTGCTTGTGCATAAAGCTGCTCATAATCAATGGGACGCACCACATCAATCACTCCCGTCACTTCGACGCCGATAAAACGGCGACTACCGGAAGTGTCTGTCAGTAAGTCTTTATGATTACTCGTCCCGATAAAAGAAGCATACCGCCGAAGTGATTCTACAGCTGACGTATTCGGGCGACGGGTATTAACAACCGGTTTTTGCAAAATATGTTTAAGGAATGATTGCTGATTGACACCTATATGATCAAACTCATCCATATTGATGAGAAGAAAACGATTCAGATACAACTCGGCGTCCCTTTTACGGCTAAAGTCAATGCTGTCCGTATAATACGCCTGCAAACAAGGAGGCAGAATCAGACGGCAAAAGGTGGACTTACGATAAGCCTGCGGACCGATTAAAATAGGTGAAGTACTGTTCGCATGATTTTTGTCAACTCCACGCCAGTGCGCCACTGTACTGAGAAACCAACGACGAAAAAGTTGTCCCCAATGAGGATTATCACAAGGAACTCTTTCAGCCAGGTCACGGATGTGGTCTTTACCGTCCCAATGGGGAAGATCATAAAGAAATTCCTCGACAGGGTGATAAACGGGAACATGATCGGAATTCAGATATCGGACCACATCCTTATCCCAAAGTTTGATGCCCTCATACATCGCATTCATCGTAATACTTGCCATCACCCGTTTGTCTATGGGGCGAAAATAAAAGTTGAAACTGTTCCGCTCACGGTATTCCACGCTCGAAGTCAGCATATTGAAACGAAATTCATAGCGGCGTTTCATAAACTCATCTGTCTGCATGACAAACAATTGCTCCGGCAGCAAACTACTTTTATCGGCAAAACCCTCGCACGTACCATACACGTTCTTCACCGTCTCGCGAATCAGGAATTCATCTTTCGGTAAACGATAATGAGCACGTGCCCATCGCACGGTGTCTTCCTGTGGAATACCGGCACGAAAACACTGCTCAGCCAGACAAACAAGCAATGAATGTATATCATCGCCTGGGCGGTATCCTTTTTGCTCGGCAAATGCTCGGGCAAATGCTGCTTCAAAAAGAACAGAAAGTGCTTCGTAACTATCATATCCGGGAACAAGCCGCTGTAAAGGAGAAGCCTGCGCCTGTACCTGCTCTCGATAGGTGGTTTCCCCCGGCAAAGATGCTGGCTGTTTCAGATAAACAGGCATGGCTTCGGGATTAAAATACAGCTCCGGGTCGAAAGTTAATCGGCAATACTGTTCCAGCGAAGGCTCTCTTAATTCGATATCAAACGGGAGTTGGGGCTGGTAATATTTCACAGCCAGACGATAAGCATGCGCATGAAAGACTTCCGCCTGTTCGCGATTATCAGGCAGACGATTGTCGGGATACGTAAAACGAACCCATATCTTTACAGACTTTCCTGAAGAACCGATAAAAGCAAGATACGTCTGAGGCAGTTCCTTCACACACTCCTTCACCTCATCAGCTTCCATACGTCCGGATAACCCGTTGACCTGAAGCATAACGATTCCATTATATTCGGCCATCGCCATCACCCCGTTTTTTCTGACAAAAGCTGCCGCCGGAAGTATCTTCGGGACCCTCTCTATATAATCATTTTTATCACCGGGAAGTATATAAGGCAGGACTTCTCTCATATTAGAGACCAGTTGTGCTTTAGTTTCCTTTTTCATCTGCTCTACGAGCTGTTCAATCTTCAACGTACGCATCGTATTTACTTTGCCATCGTCTCTCACTTGTGTTATTCTCATTTTTTCTTTCGCTGTTTGTCCTGCTTGCGTTGTAGGGCAATATATATTTTGCACAAAAGTACTGTAAACATTCTATGTAAACAAGTTTCTGATCATAAGTTTCATTCCCATCTCCTCTCCCTCTACTAGAAAAGAAAAAATATATTTTAGTCTCACGGTCTCACTACTTTTACATAATCATCAAATAATTAATATATTATAGGATGAGAGATACTTTTTACAGAGGTATCTCTCATCATTCCCTCACTGAAATTACTCTATTCTAACCTGTCTCTCACCTTCTTTTGTTTATCTCTCATTCTGCTTTCCAACTTCCATTATTTAATTTCAGACCTATACATTTCTCCTTTTAGAAGTACTTTAAGGCGCATATATTTTACCATTCATTATCATGCAAACAATCCTATAATTGCTTGTTTTACAACTATTTGTCTTACCCTGGATTTGGTTGACTACTATAAGTATCAACTAAAATGAATAAAAGATGAAAAAGAGTGACATGACCTTTAGTCCTTATCAGCTTGAACTTCTTGGCGATTTCTATCGTT